>CAXMUG010000077.1:0-4995 GCA_964196535.1 uncultured Mycobacterium sp.
AACTGCAAAAATCGTTCAAGCCTTGCAGAAGAATGTTCTGGGCCCTGGCCATCAAATCCATGTGGCAAAAGCATTACCAAGCCACAATAACGCTGCCATTTTGCTTCTGAAGAACTTAAAAACTGGTCTACATACACTTGAGCATTATTAGCAAAATCACCAAACTGAGCTTCCCATATTACTAATGTTTGAGGTTCTGCAGTGCTATAGCCTACCTCGAAACCCAATACTGCTTCTTCTGACAATAATGAATTAATCGGCAAAAATAATGGTTGGTCTTTGTCGATATATCTTAAAGGAATATAGGCTTCACCGGTTACTTGGTCATAAAAAGCAGCGTGGCGATGGGCAAAAGTTCCCCTAACTGAATCTTGTCCAGAAATCCGCACTCCATAACCATCTTCTAGCAATGAAGCATAGGCAAGTGTTTCGCCAAAGCCCCAGTCAGAACTCATTTCGCCGATACCCATTTTTAAACGTGCATCAACTATTTTTTGTACGATGCGATGTAAAGTAAAGTCTTTAGGTATTGTTGTAAATTTTTGACTAAGGTCTTTTATTCGCTCAGCACTTATATTCGTACTAGCCTTTTCTCGCCAATGTTTTCCTATATATGGCTTATAATCGACAACGTGCTTGCGGTTTATTTTCTTAGCAATCGGACCACAAACTTTATCGCCTCTTTGTAGTTTGTTTAAATATTTCGTTTCAAGCGCTTTTACACGCGCAGGTGTAATAGTCTTATTTCGAATCAGTCTATTCGTATATATTTTACGCACACCTTCTTTGTGGCGAATTGCTTGATACATTAGTGGCTGTGTTACTAAAGGCTCATCGGCTTCGTTGTGACCATGATGTCGATAGCAAATCATATCGATCACTACATCACGTTTAAACTTCATCCTAAAATCAACTGCGAGCTTAGAAATATAGGCTACAGCTTCTGGATCATCGCCATTTACATGGAAAATAGGTGCTTGCACCATCTTGGCGACATCGGTGCAATAGAATGTTGAACGAGAATCCAGTGGATCACTGGTAGTAAAACCAATTTGATTATTCACGATTACGTGAATACTGCCACCCGTTGTATAGCCACGGGTCTTAGAAAGATTAAGTGTCTCCATAACCACACCTTGTCCTGCAAATGCCGCATCGCCATGTATTAGTAATGGCATAGCATCTACACGGTCATTATCCTCGTGTCTTTCTTGTCGTGCTCTCACAGAACCCTCAACGACTGGGTTAATAGCTTCTAAATGCGAAGGATTAAATGCCAATACTGTATGAACTGACCCATATTCAGTTTTTAAATTAGTCGAGTAACCTTTGTGATATTTCACATCACCAGAGCCACCAACTGGATCTAGTGCATCTTCAAATTCTTGGAAAAGCTTTTCTGGACTTTTTCCTAATATATTAACTAATACATTCAAACGCCCGCGATGCGCCATTCCCATTATGACTTCGCTGACTTTATGAAATCCACTACGTCTAATGATTTCATCAACTATTACAATTAAGCTTAAACCACCCTCAAGAGAGAAACGTTTTTGCCCAACATATTTTTTATGTAGATACACTTCAAGCGACTTTGCCGCAATCAACATTTCTAAAATAGTGCGTTTACGTTTATCTGAAAAACCAGATGACAAATAAAATTTTTCTAAACGATATTGTATCCATTCTTTTTGTTCAGATGAAGTAATGTGCTTAAATTCGGAGCCGATGGTTCCGCAATAAGTAACCGAAAGCATATTAATGATTTCACGTAGTGGCGCCTTCTTAATGCCTCCTAACGAACCGGTTTCAAATACGGTTTCCATATCAGCATGCGTTAATCCATGATATTCGGGACTTAATTCTGGAATGTCGGGACGAGCCGTTGAACTAAGAGGATCTATATCTGCTTGGCGATGACCTAAGTAACGATACGCACTGATTAATCGAATGACTCCAACTTGCTTTCGATTATTTGCTGCAGCGCTATTTTGTGAAGCTTCAGAAATTTTTTGATGCGCGGATTCACGTAAGTTAGCTCTTACGCTTGAATGAGTAATATTTGTAACAGAGGTTGGCTCAAGCTTGCCAAACACTTCACGCCAATATTCAGAAACCGATGTTGGTTCCGTTACATAGTCTTCATATAGGGCTTCAACATAGGCAATATTATTGCTATTTAGTTGCCCACCAGTGAGTTTTAAAAGCGCATCTTTATCCATTAATACTTAAATACAAATTTGTGCCTCGAATGAACTCTATAAGACTACAATTATAAGACCAGCGCAATCATGCGCAGCTTACATAGTGTGGGTAGGTCGATCTGCTTGAAGTGCGCCAGCAAGTAGGCCTTCAATTTTATTTCTAGTTTGACCATTATCCTGGTTACTAAATTGAACTCCGATTCCAGCGGTGCGATTACCTTGAGCATTAGGAGGTGTAATCCAAACAACATTGCCAGCGACAGGAAGTCGTTCCGTGTCTTCCATCAAGGTAAGCAGCATGAAGACTTCGTCATCCAGCTTGTATGCCTTATTGGTGGGTATAAATAGGCCACCATTCTTAATGAATGGAATATATGCCGCGTACAAAGAACCTTTGTCTTTAATCGCCAGCGATAGTATGCCTCTGCTGCCTTCTGCCATAGTAAATCTAATATATTTTCGGCTTTATGCCGGTTGTTCTAGCACTTCCTGACATCGAATGAGCATGTCTTCGATGAACAATCTCTTATTGAGTGGCGCACTAGAAAATCTACGCAATTCAATGAGTTTGTCCATAAATTTGAATAATGAATGTAAGTCTACTCGGCCCACTAGACTATGCAAGCTCCGACGAATGTCCGGATTTTCAAGTGTCACCGGCTCTTTCTCATAATGGCATCGAATCAGATCTGCACACCACGCTTGCTGCCAGCTCACCAGCCTCTCTAGCTGCTCATCCTGATGCTTAATTGAGATCTTTGTTACATTGGTCTTGCCTGATATAAAATGTCCTAAATCCTTGTAATAGTTTGCTCTGTTCTCACCTAATCCAGATGCATCTAACTCTTGCGCCAGCAAGGGACGATTACCCGCAACTTTGAGAAGCGCTGGCCAGTTTTCCTTTCTCTGTTGCTGATTGAGCCAACTTAGACTTTGCTCATCATCTGGCAGGTTAAATTTCCATGTTTGACAACGGCTTTTAATAGTTGGTAGTAACGCATCAGCACGATGGGTGATTAAAAATAGAATAGAATTTTGTGGCGGCTCTTCTAAAGTTTTTAGCAATGCATTTGCAGCATTATTATTCATTGTCTCCGCATAATTTAGGCAAACAATTTTATAACTGCCTTGTTGACGGCTTAATGTCATAAATTGATTTATTTCTCGAATATCAACAATTTTAATTTGCTCAACCTTATTTGATGACTTTTTATCTTGCTCTACATCTTCATCAACGTTCAACATGCGGATATCAGGATGGGTTCTCGCAGCAAATAGATGGCAATCTTTACATACACCACACGCGTAATTATCTAACGTAGGATTTGTACAGTTAAGACGCTGAATAAATGCTAAACAAAACTCTAATTTACCAATCGATTCAGGACCCGATAACAATATCGCATGCGCTAGGCGGTTATCTTTTAAATAACGAGTTGCTTGATGCCAAATTTCAGTTTGCCATGGAAATATCATGCACTCATAAAGTCCTGTACTAGACAATCAATTCTGCAAAGCGTTGTTGCATAGCAACTTGAACAGCTAATGCAGCCTCATCAATTTTTTGATCAGCATCCACTATAGAAAATCTCTCTGGATTCGCTTTTGCAAGTTTTAAATAACTATGTCGAACACGCTCAAAAAACTCAATCTCCTCCAATTCGAAACGATCTTTTTCTCCACGTTTTGACACTCTATGCATACCCTCATGTATTTCACCTGATAACAGTATTGTTAAATCAGGCCGAAAATGATTCTGCACAGAGGTTTCTATTTTTTCAATCGTAGGGAAAGCTACGCCGCGTCCACCACCTTGATATGCATAGCTAGCATCCGTAAAACGATCGCATAATACCCATGTATTGTTCTTTAACGCAGGATAGATTATCTCTTTAAGATGTTGCGCACGTGCAGCAAACATCAATAACAACTCAGCCATAGGGTCTATATCAGTGCCATCATTATTAAGAAGAATTTCTCGTACACGTTCACCAAGTTTAGTGCCGCCAGGTTCCCTCGTGACCAAACATTTAATATCCTTGGACTTTAAATATTTTTCTAAAAGTTGAATTTGCGTAGTTTTCCCTACGCCCTCTGTACCTTCGAAAGTAATAAACTTTCCCTGGCACATCTCCTCTGCATCTTTACCCATAATCGTCTTGAAATTATTAACGCTCATTCGGTTTTATGATCGGCTTGATATTTATCTTTTTTCCCACCAAGTTGGTATTTTATTACTGCTTCACGATGCTCATCGTAAGTTTTTGAAAAATAGTGCGTACCGTCACCTTTAGAAACAAAGAATAAAACTTCGGTTTCAGCAGGATGCAGTGCAGCTGCTATTGAGGCGCGACTTGGTAATGCTATAGGCGTGGGAGGCAGGCCTTTATGCACATACGTATTGTATGGAGTATCTGTTCGCAAATCTTTACGGCGTATATTGCCAGTATACGCATCTCCCATACCATAAATAACTGTTGGATCGGTTTGCAATCGCATATCTCGCTTTAACCGCGTAACAAATACAGCTGCAACAAGATTGCGTTCATCTTCAACGCTTGTTTCTTTTTCAATAATCGATGCTAAGGTTAATGCTTCTTCAGGAGACTGTAGCGGCGTGTCTTTAGGGCGATTAGACCACTCTTCTTCTAACACTTTCTCCATATAATCATGAGCACGTTGAAAAAACTCCACATTCGTGGTGCCTGCCGGAAAATGATAGGTATCTGGATAAAACCAACCTTCTGGATGTTGGTTTAACTCTAACATTTCTAATAATTCATCTTGAGTT
>CAXMUG010000078.1:0-9808 GCA_964196535.1 uncultured Mycobacterium sp.
CGAGTTCGAGATGTATAAATTAATGTTAATGCTGTTCATTACAGCTTTGATGTTTGGATGTAGCAAAGAAGAAGCTGGAGATGCAGCTGATAGCGCTATGGAAAGTGCAGGCGAAATGGCAGATGAAGCTATGGATAAAGCTGGCGATATGGCTGAAGACGCTGGAAAAATGGTGGAGGGTGATTCATTTAAAGGACCAAAACTTGAGCCACTTCCAGATTGGGATTCATTACCACCAATTGAAGAAGAGATGGGTGCAGAAGATGGTTCTACTATGATGGAAAAAGAAGAAGTAGTTGAGAAATCTAAAGAACACGCAGGTGATGAAGCTGAGTCTGAAAAAGAAATGATGAAGAAAGAGTAAAGTTTTACTTGGTTAATTAATAAAAATAATAATAGGAACAGCTATGGGCTTTTTAACTTGGGTAGTACTTGGCGGCATTGTTGGTGCTATAGCAAAATTGATTATGCCTGGAAAGGATCCTGGTGGCTTCATTGTAACCATCCTGCTTGGCATTGCTGGTGCAATTGTCGGTGGCTATATTAGTGCTTTGCTAGGTTTTGGAGCTGTAACGGGTTTCAATATAATCAGTTTAGTAATTGCTGTTGTGGGGGCATTGATATTGTTATTACTTTATCGAATGATAAAAAAATAATTAACATCTATATATTGTGAAAACTTAAAATGCCTAGAAATTATCTCTAGGCGTTTTTGTTTCTGCCAATTGATTTTTTTATAATCTATACTATTTGATACAAATGCTTTTTATTCCTTGCGGTCAGTCATGTAATGATAAACAGATACTGTAAATTACTTGAGGAAAAGAACAGCGACTGCTTCGGTCCTTTGCTGAAATTCTTAATGTCTATGTGCATTATAAAGCGCAAAGTAATTTGGAGTTAATGAAGTAATCTTATGCTTATTTTAATCCAAATAATGAAACTCCAGCATTTACAAAATTAACAGATGATGAAGAATGACAGTAGGCAAGCGTTCTAGCTAACACTCTTGAAAGAGTCTTGCTGAATACAAACTATCAAGAATTAAGTAAGCAGGATATCGATAATTGAAAAAATGCAGATGATCTATATCGCGCATCAAGTATTGAATCTGCTAAACGTATTATTGATAATATTTTGGATCATGCATTTCAATATGCAAATCAATAAAATTAAGCTAGTAAAGTAATAAGCCGATTTAACCAGTTTTTTCGGGAAGAATATTTAAATTCTCAATGTATTGAGGTGAGACGCCGACTTTTTCTGCAGCCATGTTGCGTATCGCTACTAGATCATAACCTGGAAACTGTTGGGTAAGTATATTAATTGTTTGTTGGCATTGTTCTGGAATACTTAGTTCTGTCCCTGGTTTTATCCCTGAGCTAGACGCCAGCTTCATAATGATTGTATTACTACCCGGGCTTTGTCTTTCGTGATCACGTTCTTTTAGATGTTTTTGCATGGTTGAGCCTGATTCATTCGGCTTGTGCATTATTTGTGAATGTGCTTGAATTAGTGAGTCATCGATACTCTCTGAGAACCCTGGGTTAACTATAATTGCGGATCGATTAGGGTCGTCAAATAAATCATCATCTTGGTATTTTTCCGTAGGATTATCCTGTTTAGCAGCAATCCTATCTGCCATTGATTTTTTTCTTCTATTTAAAGGTAATTTAATTTTAACTTTTGATAATATACTGCTAACTTTCTTCTTGGCGCTTTCCTTAATATTATTTTCATTTTTTAACGCAACTAATTTTCGTTGTTTTTCATTATCTATTTCTTCAGCCCAGGAGTCATTTTTCTTTTTCGTTATTTTTCCAGATGCTTTTTCTATTAGGGGTTGAGCCTTCTGTTTTGGTTTTTTAGGCGTAACTTTATTTTGTGACTTATTTTGAATTCGAGAGTCATTTTTTAACTGCTCACCTTTTTTAATCAAAGTTGTGAGTATTTTTTCACTTGTGCCATTATACGTTTGATTAGCAATTTCACTGGGGCATATAGATGACGAGGTGTTTGTAGAGGAAGCTGCAGTGGGTAATGAGCCATGTAACTCTACTTTTGCCTGCCGCATATTGTTAAACATATGCATGGCCATAATTGCTGCTGTCGCAGCATCATTATTGGCTATCGATTCCCGCAAGTTTTTTTCAAATAACAATGCAGATAATAGATGTTTACGTCTATTTGAAGTTTTAGTCTGCTTTAATTCGTCTTTAATTGCAGCGGTATCTATATAATCTGTGACTATGGGCAGCTCTGCTTTTATCCATTCCTGTGCATTATTTAACGTAACATTACATTCGCGCTGAAAATCATTCTTAAAGCGCTGAAACTTGTCTACGCGTTTACTAGTTTCAATCGACTCCAATGAGGCGCTAAATAAGTCGTGGTTATTATTTTTATCGTTCATTATTTAGGTGTTACTCAGGAGTAATGTCAAGATCATCAAGCTCTTGTTTGCTCACATTTAAGCGGGTTGCAGCCAATAAACGTAATGCATTTACATTACAATGTGGATACTTATCTTTTAAGTTGTTAATGGTCTCTTGATATAGCTGCTTACTCGAATTATTTGCTGATTGCTTAGTTGCAGCAACAGCAGGAGAATTGGCAGTTGCAGTTGATTCCACTTTTTGTGAATTTTGTTGCTTGTCAATTTTAAATAGAGAGCTATACCAAACATTTTCTAATAGTTTCATACTGGCAAGGGCTGCAGTTCCAGCGTCTCGATTGGCTAATGAGCTATTCAGCGCATCCAATTCAATTACCATTCGTAACGCACAGCCTTCATCGCTTTCAATACTGTACTTATTGACTAAAGGCTTGGCCTCATGTGCTAGGGTGGGTAATTTGGCTTTTTCAAGAATGGTATGGGACCAAGTCAGTATACTTTCAGTAAAATGTTTTAAATTTTCTGCATACGGCTGTGCACTTTTTTCATCAAAATTAATCTCGCTGGCATTAATTTTTGGTAAATACTCGCGTATTTTCATTGCAATATGTTGTTGCATTATTAAATAAATTTCTGAAAGTTTAACAAGCTTATAGTTATTGTCTCCCATCGCAGCTATTTCATTAGATGAAATAGCTGCGATGAGTAAAATATTCTTTAAATTAAATTCGTTACGTTAGTTTGACTGTATTTTCAGTGATGTGAAACCGTGTAAAAACGACTCTAGATGCATGGTGTCGATATACCGATATATGGGCGCTTGAAAGGTTAAATTGCACGATCAGCTGCTTCATAATGAGTTGAAATAAATATGAACGACTTAGTTGATATTAGGATCCAAATATTTATTGGCAAAACTGCCTTTAAGTAATGCAAATTAGGATTAAATAAATTAGCACATGGACATTTGCAAAATCCATTGCTTACGAATGGAGGTAATAATGAAAATACTACAAAATATTAGCACTGCAGGGTTTATCTTTTTATCTATAACTCTTGCTTCATGTTCTACTATCAATCCGTACACAGGTGAAAAGCAAACCAGCAAAGCTGTCTTCGGCGCAGGTGCGGGTGCAGCCACTGGAGCTGTGGTAGGCCTGATTACAGGTGATGATAGTCGAGAGCGACGTAAGCACGCATTAATTGGCGCGGGTGTTGGCGCTTTAGCTGGTGGTGCAGTGGGCTATTATATGGATGTGCAAGAAGCAAAGTTAAGACAAAAACTTGCGGGTACAGGTGTTAGTGTAACTCGTGATGGCGATAATATTATTTTAAATATGCCTGGTAATGTAACCTTTGCTACAGATAGTTCAGATATTAATGGCGACTTTTTTGCTGTACTAGACTCGGTTACTATCGTAGTGGATGAATTCGATAAAACATTAGTTGAGGTAATGGGGCATACCGATAGCACCGGTGCAAATGACTATAATCAAAGTTTGTCTGAGAAACGAGCTAACGCGGTATCAAAATATTTTCAAAGTAGAGAAATTCAACCACTACGTTTAGCCACTTATGGTTATGGTGAAGATTATCCTATAGCAAGTAATGATGATTCTAATGGACGTTCGCAAAATCGCAGAGTTGAAATTGCTTTGGTGCCACTTACTAAGAGTTAATTGGCGCTAAATAAAAGTTCATAACTACAATGGTTAAAAAGGCTCCGCAATGCGGAGCCTTTTTATTTTGTGTATGATCAATTACATGAGCAAAGGGAAACTTTTTATCGTTTCAGCGCCGTCTGGAGCAGGTAAGACAAGCTTGGTAAAAGCACTTGTTGATTGCACTTCTGAGGCGGTGGTTTCTGTCTCGCACACTACGCGAGAAATGCGTCCTGGCGAGGTAGATGGCGAAAATTATTTTTTCGCCTCTTATAAAACATTTTTGCAAATGATCAAACAAAATGAATTTCTGGAATACGCAAAGGTATTTGATCATTTTTATGGCACATCACTATCCACTGTAGAAGCACAATTAAACCAGGGTTTAAAAGTAATTCTCGAGATTGACTGGCAAGGGGCGGAGCAAGTGCGTGAACGAATTCAAGGAACACAATCTATATTTATTCTGCCTCCTTCAAAAGCTGAATTAGAAACACGATTGCGTGGACGTGGTCAGGATAGCGAAGAAACTATCGCACGTAGAATGCGAGATGCTGAAAGTGAAATTAGACATTATGATGAATTTGACTTTGTTATTCTGAATGATGAATTTGACGATGCTTTACGAGACCTTACTGCATTAGTGATAGGTGAAGGTGAATATAAGCCTATCAGTGAGGGTACTTTGCAAGCCCTTAGCCAAGATTTGTTGCCGAAACACTAGAGATTTGTAATCAAAAGCTAGAAGCTGGGCAGCAAATTCGCTACACTCACTCGGCTAAGACCTCATTCATTAGTAATTAGACTATTTGTTTTTTTTAGGAGTATTCCCATGGCCCGTGTGACGGTAGAAGATTGTCTTGATCATGTAGAAAATCGCTTCAAGCTAGTATTACTAGCCAGCAAGCGTGCCCGTCAGCTTTCTATGGGTACTGAGCCTTTGGTCGAATGGGAAAATGATAAGTCTACAGTAGTGGCTTTGCGTGAGATCGAGCTTGGGCTGGTTAATGAAGAAATGATGGAAGCAGCATTGGCAAAACCTCTAGATGACGATCTGCCATTTGATGAAGACGATCTTGCAGCAGCTTTACATGCTGAGATTAGCCGCGAGCTAACTCAACCCGCACCAGAAGGACAAGTTACTGGCCAGCGGTCATCCGAGCGACCACCGGTTAACCCGTTTGGTAGCTCTCAAAGTTCAGATATGAGTCCATCATTAGGCCAAACATCAGCGCCTTCAGTAAGTCAGGCTGAAGTCTCTGCTACAGAAGAGACATTATCCATGGAAGAGCTTTTGGCAAAAGAGCTTTTGGCAAAAGAGCTTACAGCAAGTTCTAGCGATTCTTCTGATTCTTCGGCTAGCAGTAATCCTTTTGGTGAAAGTACAGAAAGCACTTCTTTTGATTATGGGATACCAACACCTTCGTCAACTCCGGATCCATCTACAGATGGAGACTAAGATTTCGAGGTAAGTCGTTTCCCGCGACAATGAATAATGGCAACTGTCGCAGGATCTGCTACTGGATCAGCCAATAAATCCGCAAGCTCAAGTATTTCTACAAATCAATCTTCAAGACTTTTAATCAGTGATCTATGTTCTCTACTAGAGGGCTATTTAGATCCTGAGCACGTAAAAAAAATCTACCAGGCATACATATTTAGTGCCAATGCACATGAAGGCCAAACTCGTATTTCGGGCGAACCTTATATTTATCATCCGATCTCTGTAGCAAAAGTTTTAGCAGAAATGCGCATGGATGCAGAAAGCATTCAAGCGGCAATTTTGCA
Organism: uncultured Mycobacterium sp.; assembly: GCA_964196535.1. Classification (GTDB taxonomy): domain Bacteria; phylum Pseudomonadota; class Gammaproteobacteria; order UBA4575; family UBA4575; genus JABDMD01. Next base: position 5,845 of record CAXMUG010000078.1, read on the forward strand.
TGATGTTATAGAGGATACTGAAACTGCAAAAGATCAGATTAAAAATGAGTTTGGTGATGAGGTTGCAGAACTGGTCGATGGCGTGAGCAAGCTAACTCATCTTGAGTTTGAGTCAAAATTAGAAGCACAAGCTGAAAACTTCCGCAAAATGATGCTAGCAATGGTTAAAGACGTGCGCGTCATAATAATTAAGCTAGCAGATCGTTTACACAATATGCGTACTCTCGATGTAATGAGGCTTGATAAACGTAAACGTATTGCACGAGAAACTTTAGATATTTATGCGCCCATTGCGTTGCGATTAGGCATGCATGGATTACGTGTAGAGCTAGAAGAGCTTTCTTTTAAAACAGTATGGCCAAAAAGATATGAGGTTTTGAAGGACGTTATACGCCGTACCAACATCAATCGAGATGCGCTCTTACAAGAAGTTGAAAAAAATATCTGTGAGCGTCTAGAGCAGTCGAATATTGTTAGCAGAATGCACGGTCGTGAAAAAAATATCTATAGCATTTACCGTAAAATGAAAGACAAGAGTCTGCAATTTTCTGAAGTGTATGATGTATTTGCGTTCCGCATCATAGTAGCGAATGTAGATACTTGTTACCGAGTGATTGGTGTAATTCATAATTTATATAAACCTGTGCCAGGAAAATTTAAGGATTACATTGCCATTCCGAAAAAAAATGCTTACCAATCCTTACATACTATTTTATTTGGTCCTAAAGGTATGCCTATAGAAGTTCAAGTGCGTTCGGAAGAAATGGATCAAGTTGCTGATTCTGGAATTGCTGCACATAGAATGTATAAAGGTGCTGGTGGTAACAATGCGGCGCCACATGTGCGCACTCGCGAGTGGTTGAATTCTGTATCCGAGATGCAAAATCGCTCAGGTAGTTCTTTAGAGTTCTTAGAAAGTGTCAAGGTTGATCTATATCGAGATGAAACCTATGTATTCACGCCAGCTGGCGATATCATGGAGTTACCCATAAATTCAACGACGATCGATTTTGCCTATGCGGTACATACTGATATTGGCAATCTGTGTGTGGCCGCAAAAATAAATCGTCGTTTAGAATCACTTAGCACAGTGTTACAAACTGGCCAAACTGTAGAAATCATTACCTCGCCGAGCGGGCGTCCCAATCCTGCGTGGTTGAATTTTATAGTTACCGCAAAAGCGCGATCCAATATCCGTAGTTTCTTGAAGAATTTGCAAAGCAATGAAGCGTTAGAGCTTGGTAAACGTTTGCTGGATAAAGCTTTAAGAGCGTATGACAAATCATGGCAAGACATTAGTAGTCGAGAGCTAGCCAATCTACTTAAAGATTTGCAGCTAGAATCAGAAGAGCAATTATTTCATGAGATAGGTTTAGGTAACCGCATGGCTCCCTTTGTTGCAAAGCATGTTGAATCATTGCGCGGCAGTTGGATTAAATTGAGACGCAAAAGTGAGAGCAAAAATCCTCTGGCCATTCGTGGTACGGAAGGCATGGTGGTGAGTTTTGGTAAGTGTTGTTATCCGATACCAGGAGATGCAATTATTGGCATTATGACAAGCGGCAAGGGTTTGGTAGTCCATCATATAAAATGTATAAATACTAAACGTAAAACCACCAGTCGTGATAAATGGATTCATGTGTATTGGGCGAATGAAATTGCGAATGAATTCACTGCTGAGATTTCTATTCGCACAGCAAATGAGCCTGGTGCGCTGGCAGTTGTTGCCGCTACCATTTCTGAAGAAGGTTCTAATATTGAAAATATAGTTTTTGATGAGAAGTTGGGCTCCACTACAATGATTACCGTTTTGTTAACCGTTAAAGATCGTATTCATTTGGCGCGAATCATGCGCACCATACGAAATATTCCACAGATATATAAAGTTAAACGCCAGCAATAATTAATAGAACCACTAAAAGGAGAAGAGAATGGCTAGGGAAATAATTGCAACCAATCAAGCACCACAGGCAATTGGCACTTATTCACAGGCAGTAAAGGTGAATTCAACCGTATACCTATCGGGACAAATTCCACTAGTGCCCGCCACGATGGAAGTGGTTGAAGGAGATATGCGCATTCAAATCAGCCAAGTGTTTGATAATTTACAAGCTGTTGCACAAGCCGCAGGTGGATCGCTAGAAAAACTAGTGAAGGTAAATATTTTTCTTACAGATTTAAGCCATTTCCCTTTAGTAAATGAAGTGATGGCCGAATATTTTTCTGAACCTTATCCTGCTCGCGCTGCTGTGGGTGTTGCATCTTTACCTAAGGGTGTTGCAGTGGAGATGGATGCCGTAATGGAATTAGTTTAAAAAATATATATCGAACATTCCTTTCTACTACTTATATAAATTAAATTTAACACTTGAGTAAAGAAGCATTTCCCTCGGTGGAAACACTTAAAGGTGTGGGGCCGAAAGTTGCTGAACGATTACAGCGCATACAGATCTATAACGTGCAAGATCTGTTGTTTCATCTGCCTATCCGCTACCAAGATCGCACCCGCATAAGACCGGTTGGAGCATTACGTACAGGCGAAGAATGTGTAGTAATTGGCAGCATTGTGCATAGCGAAGTAGTGTTTCGTAAACGCCGCATGCTATTAGTAGGTGTAGAGGATGGTACAGGCAGAGTGCTGTTGCGATTTTTTTATTTCAATAAGTCTCAACGAAATAATCTATCTAATGGCGCGAAGATTAGATGCTTTGGAGAGATTCGGCGAGGCCTGAAAGGGCCAGAAATGGTGCACCCAGAATATGAAATTTTACATGACGATGAACCGGCAAAAGTTGAAGATCACTTAACGCCTATCTATTCAACTACAGAAGGTTTGCATCAACTCAGCTTACGACGTCTTACTTCTCAAGCCTTGCAATGGGCAAGTCAGAATGATGAGCCAGCACTAGACCTACTTCCAAACCCTCCCCGTATTGACGGTCAAAATGTCAGTATTATTGATGCTTTAAAATTTGTTCATAGGCCTCCTCCAGAAGCAGACACTGAAGCCCTGTCTTCGGGTAAACATCCGATGCAGCGTCGTTTAGCTTTTGAGGAATTACTGGCACAGCAACTTAGTTTGTCGAAACTTAGATTGCAAATGCAAAAACAAGATGCCATTGCGATTAAGACTAAAGGGGGCTTGTATAAAGGACTCCTTAATTCGCTGGAATTTGAATTAACGGGCGCACAAAAGCGAGTTATTAAAACCGTATTTTCAGATTTGAGTAATGATTATCCCATGTTGAGGTTGGTGCAGGGTGATGTAGGTAGTGGAAAAACACTAGTAGCAATTGCAGGATGTTTGCAAGCCATCGAAGCAGGCTATCAAGCGGTGATGATGGCGCCGACTGAAATCTTGGCAGAACAACATTTGCGTAATTTTTCTAAATGGTTGGAGCCACTAGGCGTTCGTATTGCATGGCTTTCAGGAAAATTAACTGCGAGTAAAGCGCATGAGATGAAAGCCTTGATTGCTTCCGGTACTGCGAATGCAATCATAGGTACGCACGCTTTGTTTCAACAAGGAGTAGAGTTTAAAAATTTAGCATTTTTGGTGATTGATGAACAACACCGTTTTGGTGTTCATCAACGATTGGCGTTACGTGAGAAAGGTATACAGAACGGCATGCATCCTCATCAATTAATCATGACTGCAACACCTATTCCAAGAACCTTGGCGATGACCGCGTATGCAGATCTAGATTACTCTGTAATTGATGAATTACCTCCTGGTAGAAAACCGATTAGCACCATTGCTATTCCCATGGAGAGGCGCCAAGAAGTTGTAGATCGTGTCGCAAATGCTTGTCGCAATGGGCAACAAGCCTATTGGGTGTGTACCTTAGTAGAAGAGTCCGAAGTATTGCAATGTCAGGCTGCTGAAGATGTCTATCGTGTGTTAAGTAAAATGCTACTTGGTGTAAAAGTTGGTTTAGTGCATGGGCGCATGAAAGGCAAAGAA
>CAXMUG010000079.1:0-27413 GCA_964196535.1 uncultured Mycobacterium sp.
CAGGCTAATGCCAATATGGGGAGACCGCTATAGCATGGAGTCATGGTCTGAAGTCAATCCTGAGTATGGCGATACACTGGTAAGAGGAAAAATATTTGAATTAATTTTGTATCTATTTTCCATCCAAGAGCCAATAAATGACAATTAATTTATTCAGAGGAGAAAGGGTGATGTAAAAAGTGAGTCGGTGCGCGCATATCGTTCTGAAGGCATTAAATTTCAACTATCAAAAAATGGCCAACTCACCGCCAACAATCAAGCCTGGCAACTAACCGTGAACGGACTCATCGGCCCCAATAAGCAAAAACTCTCTCGCCTCCCCGGCTATGTAGCCTACTGGTTTGCATGGAGTAGTTACTATCCAGACACATTGTCAGATAACTGAACATATTCAATCTTAACTGCATAAAAAACAGCCATGATTTTTTAATGAATACGCATACAATGACGTATTCATATAAGATATTAGTGGGTTGTTTTTATGAACTTTAATTTCAGTAATCAAGTAGTCGTCATCACCGGCGCAGCAGGCGCGCTTGGCAGTACAGTTGCTGAACTATTCTTTCGCGCAGGTGCAAATATTGCACTGGTCGACATCAGTTTTGCAAAACTCACTCGCCCGCGTTGGAAACACGCCAAAAATGTCGGATTGTTTGAAACTGACTTAACTAATGTAAATTCAGTAAACGAGTCAGTCGCTCAAATCATCGAACGTTTTGGAAAAATAGATTGCCTCGCCAATGTAGCCGGTGGCTTTAAAATGGGCCCCATGGTGCATGAAACACCTGTAAGCGATTGGGATTTCATGATCAACCTCAATGTCAAAAGCGTGTTCTTAATGTGCCGCGCAGTTGTACCACATATGTTAGAAAAGAAAAAAGGCAAAATCGTAAATGTTGCCGCACGTGCTGCAGTAGAGGGCAAAGCCAAAATGGCGCCATATTGTGTTAGCAAAGCAGCGGTGGTCACCCTGACCCAAAGTTTAGCCGCAGAACATAAAATGAATAACATCAATGTAAATTGCATTCTTCCAGGCACAGTAGACACAATACAAAATAGAAACGACATGCCGGATGCTAATTTTAGTAACTGGGTGCCTACTACTGATTTAGCCAATGAACTTTTACACTTGTGTTCGGAACAAGCCAAAGGCGTAACAGGTGCAGCCGTGCCTGTTTATGGGAAGAGTTGATAGGTAGCGCAAGCCTTATTGTATTATCAAGATTGAGACATGCCAGCGTAGTGTTAATCTTGCTTCTATAACTAGATTATGAATTTAATAAAACTGTGCTGCTTTTAGTTCAATTCCTTTAAATCCTGCAACATAGTTGGAATAAGTTCTGCAACCGTGGGGTGCACATGCACTGCATTTTTGATGACGTGATAAGGGGCTTTTGCATACATAGTATCGATAAATAAGTGAATAATCTCATCCCCACCAATTCCTAGAATATTTGCACCAAGAATTTGATCAGTTTCTGCATCAATTAACACTTTCATAAAGCCTTGAGTTTCACCGCGCTCTTTTGCGCGGCCGATGCGTGACATCATCATCTTCCCTACCAGTGCTTTTTTACCTGATTCTTTCACTTGTTGTTCGGTTAAGCCCACGCGGCCTAACGGTGGGTCGATGAATAATCCGTAACACATAATTCGGTCGCTCACACGGCGCGTTTTGGTGTCGAATAGATTATCGGCGACTATTTCATAGTCGTTATAAGAGGTGTGTGTGAATGCGCCTTTGCCATTACATTCGCCAATCGCCCATATACCCGGCACATTGGTTCTAAGTTCATCATCTACTTCGATGATTCCAAATTTATTGGTTTTCACCCCTGCTTTATCTAAACCTAAATCATGTGTATTGGTCTCCCGCCCTACTGCTAGCAATACATGGGTACCTAGAATTTCTTGCTTCTCATTATTACAGCTATCGGTTACTGAAATTTTAGAATCTTTTTTAGCAAAGCTGATGCATTCTGCACCGAGCCTAATATTCACTCCTTCATTTTCTAGAATTTCTTTTACGCTTTCGGACACATCTTGATCTTCTCTTGGAATGAGTCGCTCGGACATTTCAATTACCGTGACTTCGCTGCCAAAGCGGCGATACATTTGTGCGAACTCTAAACCAATATAACTTCCACCAATGATAATGAGATGTTCCGGTAGGTAATCGACATCCATAATGTTGGAGTTGGTGAAATATTCAATTTCATTTAAACCTGGCATATCAGGCACACGTGCGCGTGCGCCCACATTGATAAATATTTTATCGGCTTGCAGTTGCTCTCCATTTACACTTACCACGTTTGAACTTTCAAACTGCCCATGGCCTTCATACACATCTAGGCCTTGCATATTTATCATCCAACCCGTTACCCCTTGATTGGATTGTTGCACTACGGCGTCTTTTCGGGCTTTAACTTTTTTCATGTCCATTTTGATATCACCTGTGATATCAACACCAAACTCTTCACCACGCCGCGCCATGTGTGCAACACGTGCACTGGCGACTAATGTTTTAGTAGGAATACACCCTGTGTTCACACAGGTGCCGCCAAATAAATTACGTTCGATGATGGCGGTTTTAAGATTTTCGGACACAAGTCTTGCAGCAAGTGAAGGGCCCGCCTGACCTGCACCGATAACAATGGCATCGTATTTTTTCATTTTTATAGACCTATATGCAATTGGTTATATTACAAATAATACTCCTAATAAGCCTACTTTGGACTACGCAACACCTGAGACCCAGCGTAATATATATAAGCATGAATCAACCTGCTGCTAAGTTAATCTCTATTAATGTGGGCACGCCTAGAGAATTTGAATACAAAGGGCGTACTGCCATTAGTGCTATTTGGAAGTCTCCATTAACCGGCCGCGTTGCTGCAAAAGGAGTTAATTTAGATGGCGATGATCAAGCCGACCGTGAAGCCCATGGAGGATTTGATAAAGCCATTTATGCCTATGCAATGGAAGACCTACAATGGTGGGAACAACAAATTGAACAAAATATTGAGCACGGCCAGTTTGGAGAAAACCTCACTACACAGGGGCTTGATGTAAACAATGCATTGGTAGGTGAACGTTGGCAGATTGGCAGCACCATTCTAGAAGTTTCTGAACCAAGAATTCCATGTTGGCGCTTCGGGGTGCGCATGAATGACAAAACCTTCCCTAAAATATTCACCCAAGCGCTACGCCCAGGATCTTACCTGCGCATTATTCAAGAAGGTGATGTAGGAACCGGTGATGAAATTAAAATTATTGAAAAACCACAGCATTACCTGACTATTAAAGATGTGTTTCGCATCTTTACAAAAGATCGAGACGAAGCCGAGCGGTTACTTGAAGTAGAACGCATGTCGGATGCTTGGAAAGCATGGGCCTGCAAACAATTAGGGAAGACTAGGAATTAGATTTACCTTCTAAGTGCTCCTAAGCTCAATATCTTTTCTGATTTCGACAAACACATGACATATTTTACTTTGAAACATACGGGACATTGCTTTAAATAAGAACTTAACCCACCAAGCAGTCTGCATTTGAAAATCTACATCGAGTAACGCCAAAGTGTAGTCATTCTTAGATTTTAATTTACAGTTTAATATCACCGTGGTTGGTATATAGGTTGTGTTTCTATTCATATGTTTTTTGACATCAAACACAACCGACCATGAAATAGACTCAAAGGGTTCATATTCGGTTATTTCTACTGTAAGGGTTTTCTTTCTTAGACTAGAGCTGCGCTAATTCTCCACCTCGTATCGATATTTTTTCCCATAACATGCATTGCCCAAATCTTTTACGGTTGTGATGGAGTATTTATCTTTATATGGACCACAACATTTTGCAGATCACTCAGATAATTAAAGATCTGATCCTGTGAGGCATAGATTTTAATCTCTATAAGGAGTCAGACCTCTTTAAACAATTGGCTAATACTATTAATAGTATCTTTATTAAGGGACGACGCTATCAATCCATTTTTAGACTACTGTATAATTCAAGATTAATTTTTCCACTGAAATTAAAAATGCTAATTAATTTTGACAACACCTATGCGGATCAACTTGAAGGTTTTTATACTTCTTGTGAAAGCGCAACCTCACCCTCTCCTGCTTTAATCAAATTTAATTCTGCGTTAGCTTCTCAACTTGGGTTGAATCTAAATACATTAAGTGAAGATCAACTTGTTGCGATATTTTCTGGCAACCAAACACCCGATGGAGCAACACCCATTGCACAAGCCTATGCAGGGCATCAATTTGGAGGATTTGTGCCACAATTAGGTGATGGCCGAGCTTTGTTATTAGGCGAAGTAGTGGATAGCAATGGTGCACGCTTTGATGTTCAGCTAAAAGGCTCAGGCCGAACCCCTTATTCGCGTGCGGGGGACGGTAAATCTGCACTGGGCCCCGTGTTACGTGAATATATTGTAAGTGAAGCGATGTATGCACTGGGTATTCCCACGACTCGTGCACTCGCTGCAGTCACTACTGGCGAACAAGTGATGCGCGATAAAGAAATTTTACCAAGTGGAGTGTTTACTCGTGTAGCGTCCAGCCATATACGTGTTGGCACTTTCCAGTATTTTGCAGCACGACAGGAAACGGACCGTATAAAGAAATTAGCGAATTACACGATTGCTCGACATTACCCACAATCAAAAGAAGCCGATAACCCTTATGTTTCTTTATTAACTGCAATATCAGATGCGCAAGCTTCATTAGTCGCGCAATGGATGTCGGTCGGTTTTATTCATGGCGTAATGAATACAGACAATATGACCGTATCAGGTGAAACTATTGATTACGGTCCTTGTGCATTTATGGATTATTACTCACCCGATACGGTATTTAGCTCTATTGATAGACAAGGTCGCTATGCGTATCAGAATCAACCCCCTATTGCGCATTGGAATTTAGCTCGCTTAGCTGAAACCTTATTACCTTTAATGGACGACGATACAGAGCGTGCAATTGAATTAGCTACTGAAGCGATCAATGCATTTCCTGAAAAATATGCTGAACACTGGTTAGCGAGGATGCGTGCAAAAATAGGTCTGAGTACTGCGGAAGAAGATGATTTAGCTCTGATTAACGATTTGTTAGCGGCTATGGATGGACAACAGGTTGATTTTACAATGCTGTTTCGCAATCTTGCAGTTCTTTTACAAAGCCATGAATTACAAGACCATCAACAAGCCGCCTATGCACAATTTGATGATGCTTTTTTATTTAAACTATGGATTGATCGATGGAGAGAACGCTTAAGTCGAGAAGTCCAGAACACTCACGAGGATACGGATGCAAGTATTCAGCTAATGAATCAAGTCAATCCGATCTATACCCCTCGCAACCACAAGGTAGAAGAGGCGTTAGAGGCTGCCGTTTCTCACAATGATTATTCAAAATTTGAATTACTGATAGAAACTCTTAGTAATCCGTATCAGCTACAAGAGGGAAAAGAAGAATACATACAACCTGCACCGGAAGAATTTGGTGCGTACAAAACCTTTTGTGGTACTTAGGCATAAACTATTATTGGCGAGAGAAAGTATCACGCTTATGTGGCTTAGTTTAATCGAGCCTCAACCAATGCTTGATTGAATATTGCGCTTGGGCGCATGACTTGTTTTGTTTTTTCTGGGTCTGCTAGATAATAACCACCTATATCTACTTGTTTACCTTGTACAGAATTTAATTCCTCAATAATGATAGCTTCATTGTCCACAAGAGCTTTAGCCAGTGGTGTAAATTTTTTTTGCAGCTCTGTATCTTCCGTTTGTTCTTTCAGTGCTTGTGCCCAATACTTGGCGAGATAAAAATGGCTGCCACGGTTATCTAGTTCTCCGGTTTTACGTGATGGGGAATTATTATTATCCAATAGTTTTTCGGTGGCTTTGTCTAGCGTTTTAGCTAATAGTCCAGCCTTAGTATTGCCCGTTTTAATAGCAACATCTTCTAAGGATACGACCAGTGCGAGAAATTCGCCCAAAGAATCCCAGCGCAAATGATTTTCTTCAATCAGTTGCTTGACGTGTTTAGGTGCTGTGCCGCCGGCCCCTGTTTCAAACAGTCCGCCACCTGCCATAAGCGGAACAATAGATAGCATTTTTGCACTAGTGCCTAATTCTAGTATTGGAAATAGATCAGTGAGGTAATCACGTAAAATATTTCCCGTTACCGATATTGTATCTTTTCCACGAGTAATACGTTCAAGTGTATAACGCATAGAACGTAGTGGAGACATGATTTGAATATCGAGCCCTTCAAGGTCGTAATCTTTTAAGTAAAGCTTAACTTTTTTAATTAATTCAGCTTCATGCGGACGGTACTCGTCTAACCAAAACACAGCAGGAATACCGGATTGACGTGAACGAGTTATGGCAAGTTTTACCCAGTCTTGAATCGGCGCATCTTTGGTTTGACACATCCTCCAAATATCACCTTCCTCAACATTTTGTTCGATTAAAACTATGCCGCTATCATCAACAATGCGCACGGCTCCATCGGCTGGAATTTTAAAGGTTTTATCATGCGAACCATATTCTTCAGCTTTCTGTGCCATCAGCCCAACATTGGGTACCGTACCCATGGTTGCAGGATCAAACGCACCATTGGTTTTACAGAAGCTAATAATTTCCTGAAAAATCCGCGCAAAGGTGCTTTCCGGGATAACGGCCTTAGTGTCTTTAAGTTTGCCACTTGGACTCCACATTTGACCGCCGTTACGAATCATTGCAGGCATGGATGCATCAACAATTACATCATTCGGTGCGTGTAGATTAGAAATACCTTTGGTTGAATCAACCATTGCAACTTCTGGTCGAGATTCGTAGCAAGCATGAATATCTCGTAGAATTTCTTCGGAAAAAGAACTAGGCAAACTCTCAATTTTTTCATACACACTGCCGATACCATTATCTGGATTAACACCTAACTTCTCAAACAGTTCACCGTATTTAACAAATAAATCTTTGTAGAATATTTTTACCGCATGGCCGAATACAATGGGATGAGAAACTTTCATCATTGTGGCTTTAACATGTAGAGAAAATAATATGCCCGTCTGTCTAGCATCTTCCATTTGTTCTTCAAAAAAATGGCGCAATGCCTTTGAGCTCATAAACATACTGTCAATAATTTCGCCAGCCAAAAGAGAAAGCTTTTCTTTTAGAATGATCGTTTCATCTTTTGTGATTAATTCTATTCGTACAAAACAAGGTTTTGCCATGGTCATACATATTTCATTGGAATAGAAATCTCCACCATGCATATGTGACACATGGGTACGAGAAGCTTGACTCCACTTTGCCATAGAATGTGGGTTTTTCTGTGCATAACGTTTAACGGCTGGTGGCGCACGACGGTCAGAATTACCTTCACGCAATACTGGATTCACCGCACTCCCTGATACTTTTGAATAACGCTGATGAATAATTTTTTCTTCTTCAGATTGAGGGTCTTCCGGGTAATCAGGAATTTTAAAACCCTTTGATTGCAATTCACTTATTACCTCTTTTAATTGCGGAATTGACGCGCTGATATTAGGAAGTTTAATAATATTTGCATCTGTATCCTGGGTTAAAGCACCTAATTCAGCCAAGTTATCTTTAACTTTTTGGTGTTGCTCAAGATAATCAGGGAAAGCTGCGAGAATTCTAGCCGCGACGGAAATGTCGCTTTTAACAATTTCGATATCAGCAGCTGAAGTAAATGTTCTAATAATAGGTAACAAGGAACACGTTGCTAAAAGCGGTGCCTCGTCAGTTAAGGTATAAATTATTTTTGAATGGCTTATAACCATATTTTTCTCACATTTTTTGAGTGAAAATTTGTGTCAACACACTTTTAATCTATTTAAGTCTTACCTATCACTATCAATACCTAATTTATTTACTAAAAAATAATCCAACCTTATTTTCCCTGCCCCTGTAGTTATCAGCCAACCAAATAGAATGATATGACATTACGTCCATCTACCCTGTGTTGAGCCCCAAGCACTGCAAGGATATGGACAATGGAGCCAGCAGCTCCAAATACAATAATGTAGCACCAAAGAAGGGTTGGGCCTGGAATGCGCCAATCATGACTTACTATATGACACAAGAACTGTGCATATTGAAGCTCGCTGTTCTTATAATTATATTTTCTAAATTAAAGAAACATTGGAGCCATGTCAATTCATGATCACAAACAAGATCTATGTTCTTTCAACTATTTATGAACGAAAACCTATATTTAATATTTTATTAAATGACTAGTCCGGCAATACTTCATCATTGATAGGTAAGTTATTATCTCTTGACCATTCATTCCATGATCCAAAATAGTTTCGCATGTGCTTAAAACCTGCTAAGCGCATCGCAACAAAGGTATTAGAAACTCGTGCACCCTTGAAGCAATAAATGATGATGTCGTCATCAGGATAGAGCCCGTATTCTGCACACATTGCGCGAACTTTTTCAGGTGATTTAAAGTATGGAATACCTGTGCCGCGTTCCATGAAGGAATACCACTCCATCCAACGTGCACCGGGTAAACGACCTTTACGTGGGGCAAAATCCACTCCGTAGGGTGAAGAACTTTTCCCGACCCACTCTACTCGATCGCGATTATCGAGAAGTTTTATGCTGGGATTTTGCAATGAAGCGAGCACGACTTCTTTAGTAGCAATAATATCTTCATGCAGGTTTAGTTCGAAATTGGATGGCTCAGGATTTGGAGCTTTATCATCTACAAGCTTACCTGCTTCCAGCCAAGCGGAAAAGCCGCCATCTAGAATGCCTGTATCCGAATGACCTAAATAACTTAATAACCAATAGCCACGACACGAACCACCATAACGACTATCGAATGCATCTTCATAAATAATTACGGTTTTGTCGGAACTTATGCCTGCAGCGCTGAATAGCCCTTTAAACTTTTCTTGAAGTTCCTGCAAACCCTCGTTTGAAGTTTCTGCGAGAAAAAAGAATATATCCGGGATACTGACGGAACCAGGTATATGGCTTTCTTTGTAATCTTCTTCGTCGCGGATATCGACCACTACAGTGTTGCCTTTAGAAATTAAGCTTTCAACTTCTTCAGGTGAATAGAGAATTTTGTCGGACATGTAGCGCCTCGCATATTATTGATTTTTTATAGAGCTCGAACAACTAGAACGATCGTTATTGACCGCGGACAGGAACAAGAATCTAGCTCTTGTTTAAAGTTTTGGTTAAGCCACTACACACTACTGTGCAAGTTTTCAGCTCATTAATTTTATAACATGCTACTTGAAGCAACTCCGAAGTAACAAATTATAAATAGCTATGGAGCAAATCAAAGTTATTTATAGCAGAAGCAATATCAGAAAATTCAAATATGTAGAATTTCAAACTAAAGACTACAATGTGCCAGAAGTTAAACAACTAGATTGGAGTGTTTCTAAATGAAACTTTATAGCGTGGAAGTTTCTGGAAATTGTTACAAGGTTCGATTGTTATTATCTTTGCTAAATTTAGACTATGAAATTATTCCTATTGATATCGCAAACCGTGAGCAGAAATTCTCTGCTTATATGCAAAAAAATCCTTTAGGCGAAATACCCGCTCTTGAAGACGGCGATCTTGTTTTACGAGACTCTCAAGCGATTCTTGTTTATCTGGCCAGAGAATATGGCAATGATGAATGGTTGCCTAGCAAGCCTGAAGAAATGGCACTTGTAATGCAGTGGTTATCAACTGCATGCAATGAAATTGCACGCGGGCCTATGGATGCAAGAGCGCACTATAAATTTAAATTAGATATCAATATAGAAAAAGCACAGGAAAAAAGTCACTCTATTTTAACGGTGATTAACGATCATCTTAGCAATAGGGATTGGCTGGAATTAAATCGTGCGACCATCGCAGATATTGCATGCTTTCCCTATATTGCACTTGCATACGAAGGGAAGATCTCTTTAGATCCTTACCCTAATATACTAAAGTGGATTGCAAGCATTAAGGCATTACCTCATTTTATTTCTATGCCGGGATTACAATGAACATCTATTCTGCTATCACTCGCATACTTTTCCATGGGCCGGTTTTAAATCTCCAGAAAAACACCACGCAATAAATTACTACATTTGAAGTAATAATCCACCAAAGTCCAAGTAACGTAGCATCAAAAAATCGGATGTATATGTAGCAAGGAACGACTAATAAGAATATGGAAATTAGAATACTCATTTTCATAATAAAGCGCGTATCCCCAGCGCCTTCTAACGCACCAAGGAACACTAAAAAGATTGCATCAAACAGGCAAAAAAATGCAATAAACCTTAATAACACCACAATCGTGTCTACACTATTAACTAACTCGCTTAAGCCACCGTTCAAAGTGAATGGATAGATGAACATTTTAGGTACGGTTAAATACAACACAGCAAGCAAGCCAAAAAATGCTAATGCAAGATGAATTGCAGACCATGTTGCTTTTTCTGCAAGTTCGGGTTTGTTTTCACCTAGCCTTTGCCCTACAAGCACGGCAACTCCGATCATCATCCCCACCATAGGCAAGAAAGATAATGCTTCAATATTAAATGCAATGTTGGTAGTAACACCTTCATATGTGCCAAGCGTACCAACAAACATTAGAAACGCAGTAAAGGCAGTCATATCAATAAACAATCTGAGCCCATTTGGCGCACCGAAGTAAATCAATCTATTAAATAGCGGCCGATCGAATTTCCAGGAAGCTATTAAATTAAACTTTTTACGATACTTGTTTTGAAATATTAGATATAGATACACCAATGCACCGGATATGACAGCGATGTTACTTGCAGTAGCGGCACCACGAATACCCATTTCTGGAAACCCAAAATTCCCGAAAATAAAAATATAGTCCAGCGTAATATTGATGATGGCAATAATTACACTCACCCACATTACTACCAGCGTTTTTCCTAGACCGGAAAAAAAACTACCTAATGCATTATTCAATACCATAAACATGGCTGAATACATTAATATTTCAAAGTAGAGCGTTTCTTGCACTTGTACTTCTGGCGCATGCCCTACCAATGCAAAAAATTTATTTGCGAAAAAATAGGCGGGAATTATCACTACTAACGACATTGCACTGAAGTAAACACCTTGCCAAACGATTGCGCCAACTTTATGTTCTTCTTCTGCACCAAAATATTGCGCGACGAATGTATTCACATACGCAGCCGTCCCAATGAAGAAACACAACATTGCAAAACTTGCCATCCCCGCTGGCATTGCGGCTGCTATGGCGGCTGGCGAATACCATGCTAGAAACATGCGATCAAAAAATAATAAAACACTCCAGGCACCCGTGCTTAAAATTAGCGGAACCGAAATCACTAACACTTCACGGTAACCACTCTTTTCAGACCAACGACGTTGCATTGCTTTAAGCATGTGTGGATCTTACAGATATTTTATTAGGTTTTTATTTATTGGATTTACATCATTATTTACTCTTAAACATTAGATGCCCTGTATATAAAAAAAGCCCCGCAATGCGGGGCTTTAGTTTTTGCTACTAAAATAATTAAAAAAACAGCTTATCTACGATCACGATGTCGATCTCGACTGTGGTGACGGTTACGATGACCATTGTGATACCCATAGTTATGATGACGCTTGTTATGGCGTTTATAGTGGTGTCCGCATCTTGGACCATGCCTGTGGCCTCGGTCATAACTATTACCGTAATCGTTGTAGCCAACTAGTATGCTCCATGGAAAATCGTTATAGCCTACGTTTCCATACACGCCACCGCTGGCATGTGATGGTGCCGTTGCGACTAAGAACAACACCCCTACTGGTATTAAAATGAGCCGTTTCTTCATGTTCATCCTTATTTCTCCTATACTTTTTTTGCTATCGATACTGCCTACAACGCTTAGCACTGCCATCAGGTTGACGTATTTCACAAAATATTTTTATTTACACCAGAAACAGCTATAACTAATTGATACTTATACATATAGCTCCACACAAAAAGTAATAGATTTTTAAACTTATTATTCAGTTTTCCAGCAGAATTAAAAGCATACATATTGGTTAATATTCCACGCCAAATGTATTAAGATTCATATGGTTACGGGAAGCTACAGCTTATATTTCATAGCAATGCCCATCGATTTATATTTAGGGAGAGAATATCTTAATGACCACTCTTGATTACCTAACAAAAGAGCAGAAAGCCGATACACATGAGCTTGAACGAGGTCTTGAGATTCCCGTACTCGAAGCATCTGAAAACGAATTAGCCTCACTGCGTTCTGCTTATGAATCGGCAAGCTCAATACGTGATGACTTACAAACCAAACTAAAAACTGCAGTCGATTATTCTAATGAACAAGCAAAGCTAATTGATGAGATTAAAGAAAAACCTTCAGAGGTTGCTGAACTAAAAACTTTACTATGCAAAGCTACTGAACAAAATAATATTGTCAGCACAAATTTACAAGGACGTGAAATTGAAATTCAAGACCTGAACGATGAAATTACCTTTCTACGTGAAAGTGTTTCTGACACAGAACCATTAAAAATACAACTTGATCATGCTGATGAAGACAGTCGTGTCCTTAGCAATCAATTACAAGAACGTGATAGTGAGATTAAAGATCTTAACGAGAAATTTTCTGTACTCCGCTCTAAAATTATTGATATTCAAGAGTTAAGAACACAGCTTAAACAAGCAGATGACGACAACCAAACATTAAGTAAAGCTCTTGAAGATCAGCGCATACACTTAACCAATCGAATTGATGAACTAGACAGCCAAATCTCATCATTTAGCTCTCTTAACAAAGAACTCAATACTCGTGGTACTGAGTTGAAAGCATTGCAAGATGAATTGGGTCACTCTGATAACAAAATATACCAACTTACAGGCGAAATAGAACAGCGCACTGAAAGAGAAAACGTTTTACAACAAGATATTGAGAAAAATAAGAAGTCTAATGAACTACATGAGATCAAAATTCAAGCGCAAGAGCTGCAATTAGCTGAATTAACGGAGACTCAAACCAAGCTTATTGATCGTGATAATAAAGTTACAGAGCTCAACCAAATAATAGAAGCTGAACGCAAGCGAGCACGATTACTTGAAACCGAAATGAGTGAAGCGCGCATAGTAGTTGATAGCTTACAAACTAAAATTGAAAGTGCTAATCTAGCTATTCCAAGCCTGGAAAAAACCCTCCGCCTGCGGGAAGACAAGATATCTACACTTGAAGAAGAACTAGTTGCACAGGAAAGGCGACTAGAGTCCTATAGTACTTTAATTAATGTACGTGATAGCAAAATTACTTCACTTGAAAATGTACTTAATCAAGCCAAAGAACAAGTTTCACCTCTACGCAATGAGCTATCCACACAGGAATCAAGAATTCGCAAACTTGAAAAACTGTTTCAAGAAGCCAAGAAAATAGTTCCGATTTCTAATTGAGAAGAAGTTAAATAAGCTAGCTTTAAATAAATTATGGATTCACTACTCTAGTAAATTACGAATACATTTATTAACTTCATCGGCGCTAACCTCACCTTTCTCAAATAAGGAGCCACATAGATTTGCTGCAGCCATTGGTTGTAAAGATTTTTTCTGAAGAAAATCTAGTGCTGAACCGCCTCCATTTGCAATGTCCTTAATAACCAACGGGCATAACATGCCTGCTGATTCTAGCACTGGACATTGCGCAACATTATGAACAGCAGTAAGTAGCTTAGGCCCTATAAATTGGGGTGGCATGCTGCCAATATTATTTACCAACAAACGTTCTGCTGTATCGATATAAAAGTTTAAAAAAGAATTGCCTTTTTTAAACATCATAAAGGCATTGTGGACTTTGACGTGCGCAGTAAGTTTTTTTATATTATTTTTTTCATTTTGCACCCATACCTCTCGACCCACTGCATATTTTTCATCAGGCAGATGTAATTTTTCTGGCAAAAAAATAAGAAAATCAGCATCACACCACACTACTGTTTCATAGCCTTTAGCTAAATAACTTTTTAGTGCTTTTAACCGCGCTAAATCAGTAGCAATCACACGTTGCGCCTTGGTTTTTTCTAATATCGAATCAGATACATAGTCAAATAACTCATCGCCGATGAACGCATAATCAAAACAGTTCGATTTAGCCCAGGCTTGAACTGAAGCGATGCATTCCTGCATCCATTCAGCAGGCAATGGTTGCCGATGGGATTGAAGAATAAGTGTATTTAGCATTATTTTTGCAATAAAAAAGACGAAAAAAGCATAGCCCTTTTCGCCCATGATCTAGTAATAGTTATCCTAATAGATCGGCATTCACTATATTTTCGGCGAACCCTTGGTATGCACCTTCAAATTGTTTTGCCATAGCATCTGGAAAAACATGAAACTCACCTTTCTCTAAAGCTTCAAGAATACTATCCGCCACTATGCTAGGAGGCTCTGCAATTTCTCCGAAACCAGCCGCATCAGCCATATCGGTGGCTATTGGTCCTGGGTGTACACTCAATACAGTTGTACCTTGCTCTTTTAAAAGATCGCGCAAAGCCTGAGTAATGGAATACGCTGCAGCCTTAGATGCACTATAGGTAGCAAAAGGTGCAAAACATTTTATTGATGCAAGTGAGTTAAGCTGAATGAGTGCTCCACCACCATTGGCTTTTAACACTGGCGCAAAAGCCTGCGCCATTCTTACCAAACCCGATACATTCATATCCATTTCATATGCCATGCTGTCTAATGCATTAGCATCAAGAGGCGTAGATGTCTTGGGCACTCCCGCATTGTTGACTACAATATCTACATCTGTAGCTTTAAGCGCCGCCTGTTGGATGGTTTCAGGTTTTTCTAAATCAATATGTATAGCTTCAACCCGCTCACCGTATTGGTCCATTAAAGATTTAGCAGAATCTAAATTTCTAACCGCCGCATAGACTTTTTTAACGCCCCCTTTATCAATAAAGGTTTCTACAATTACTTTACCAATACCTCGATTTGCACCAGTGACTAATGCAGTCTTGCCTTTAATATCATATGAAGTCGTCATGGAGTTCCCCTTTACTCGTTAATAAATAACTATCTCAAGGCACAATTAGCCAAGAAGATATACTGTATATAGGTGACAGGATTTAGATCGAGTGTATTACAAAAAACAGTATGATTAACAAATATCGCATACCGATTTTATATTGAGAATTATAGGTAAAACTTATGAATATTCATGAAAAAATTAATTATGTAGAATTTCCTGCTAAAGATATCAATACTGCTAAAGCATTTTTTGAAGCAGCATTTGAGTGGTCATTCACTGACTATGGGCCAGATTACACAGCCTTTGAAAATCAGGGGCTTGATGGAGGATTCTTCACCTCAGATCAAACCACTTCAGCTAAAAATGGTAGTGCACTCATTGTTTTTTACAGTAATGTTTTAGAAGAAACGCAATCTAAAATTATAAATGCAGGCGGAACAATCATTCAAGAAATCTTTACCTTCCCAGGCGGAAAGCGATTTCATTTTGCTGACCCAAATGGCAATGAATATGCTGCCTGGTCAGATAAATAACCTGACGTGAAATGGCTAGTTTATCGTCTAAACACAACTATCTAAGCATACTTCCTTATTAGCTCCCCTCTGCAAATTCTAAAATAACTGTATTGTTGAATTACCTTTTATCCTGATTAAAGGAAAAAGGAGAAAACTATGTTGATCTTATTACAAACTCTGTTATTTCTAATTGGAGCGCTATTCACTGGCTACCTTCTAGTTGAAGGATGGCTGACTCAAGCAGTGTGGGTTAAAGGCTGCAGCAAAGACTTACTTGCGAGCGTGACAGAAATGGAATCATGGGCCGTAAAAAAACATCGTAGCTCAGAACCTACAGACTATTGGGGTTTTATGGGGCTGCTTTTGTATTTTTTTGTTATCGTATTAATTTTTTAATACGTATAAGAATAGCAATACAACTCATTTTTTATTGTTCTTTCGCCACTCCCAAGGTTTGACTCTTTGGCTTTCAGGTAATTTCCATATTCCAAGTTTATTTTTCTCGGCTTGCGCTTGATATTGGTATAGTTTCTTAGAAACTGCATAACGGTCATACACGTAAGCATAACCTAGTTGCACCAACTCACCATTCACCCAAATATCATTTATGTAAACATGCCCTACGATTCATCCATATTGATCGCGATCAAACTCCTCTACCGAAACAGTTTTTCCAGACACATGATCTTCCAATGCCTTTCGCGACTGCTTCCAAAATGGCTGATCACGTTCAGGAGAATCAATTTCTGCCAATCGAATACGGACTTCTTTGCCTTGCTGAATAATATTGATTGAATCTCCATCTAGGACTTTCACCACCTTGCCTTCATAAACTTCATTAAAAGCAAAATCTTCGCATGCAACTATGCTAAAGAGGAAAACAAACCATAGAACGATCTTGCTTGATTTCATACGCTCTATTGTAAAGCAGGAATGAATACTCTTTTAATTAAGACTGATTATTGTATGAATAGCTTAGCTGACCCGCAAAAAATGACGCACAACCTGAGATCAAAATCACCAACGAAATGATCAACAACTTAGTGTATTTATGCGCATCACCTAACCATTGAGTATGGCCTGATGATTCAAGAAAATAGAGCCCAGCACCTAATATGGCGACCACAAAAGAAAATAAATAACTCCAACTTGGAATATTTTTTTGCTTGCCAAAGATAGAAAAGAATACTACTGGTGCTAAAAACAACGATGCAGTACCACTCAATGCCACTGCACTGAAAAGATCTTGATTACCAAAAAATACACATAGCAATCCCAATAACATAAACACCAGCATGATCACACGGCCATTCTTTACACTCGTGCCAACAAGTTTCATATCTACAGCAATTAATTTTGCAGAACTAGATAAAGTGCTATCGAGTGTAGACATCGCAGAAACAACTAACGTGGTACTAAATAGCAACATTGGCCAATCACCTAGCAAGCGCATCAACACCGTATTCATAGTATCGCCTTCCCCTGCATGTGCCCCCGCCCAAACACCCAATAAACCAAATGCGATAATACAAATAATGCTAATCCAAGCAGCATGGTAAAAACTTTTACGCGTAGTATCTCTGTCTGCTATAAATCCTCGATCCATCATTACTGGGTCGTGCATTGGATAACTCCAAATTTGTAACAATGCTACTAACATTAATATTGGACCAGGTTGATCAAATTGAAACTCTTTAAATACTAAATCTGCAATCGAAAATTGACCGCTGCCTAATACCGTAGCGAGTAACATTAAAAGCACAAATACAAAGATACTCATCTGCAAAACATCTGTTTTCAAAGAGGCATGTAATCCGCCTAACATGGAGTACAGTAAAGTAACCGCAGAAAAAGCAATGATAGCCAGCATATAAGCATTCGAACCAGCCATGCCAAACAGCATGCCTATCACTAGTAAGTTAGCAAATACTTCACTTACTAGACGAATAATTATCACAATGTTGTAGCAAGTGACTCCCATACGACCAAAACGTGCTTGCAAAAAATCTTGCACACTTGCAAAACCTTGTTCAAACCGCAACTTATCAATTATTTTGCCGCCAGTTAAAAACGACAAATAGTAAAGTGCATATGCAAGAGTGCCCCACAAGCCGTAGTAATAACCAAGAATGGCAGCGTTCATAAGAGAACGCGCAAAAATCCAGGTAGTTACTTGAGAGAACGTAAGTGTAATTAAACTAGGTGCCTCACCCCGTGAGGATGAACCCGAAAAAAATGTATTTACCGTCTTTGCGATGGGTGCAAATACAATAGACAGGGTAGCAATTACGCCTGCTATAGCAATCAGCGCATATTCCATTATGTAGGCCTATATCTTTTTAAGTTAATTAGTTTGAGCAAAATATATGAGGATTGTGCCTATATTTGGCAGGAATAACATGAATTTACTTACAGTGGTATTTGATAAACATTAGTGTAGAAGCTGCGTTTAACCACTCCACAGCAATCATTTTTATAACATTGATTAAAGCATAACCACAAAGCGCATTGATAAATCTCTTTTTTACAATGCGGGATACAATATCGCTTAATATATAAGCAAGATTCCTGAAGTAGCAAAAATTATTTTAAGTAATCTTAAAATATTCTTCTGTAAAGCATATTTTCATAAGCAAAATTTAAATATATTTCACTTACATTGAATACTTAATCTTTTACATTAACTTTTTTATAGAATAGAAGAGAATTTTTTATGGACTATTACCTTAAAAGCAAAGGATACCTGCGCTCAAAAGCACAATCGCTGCACGCGATGCACGCGATGCACATATTCGTGAATTAGAAATCTTTATGAAAGATGCTCAGAACGCCATTCTTAAACCAACTAATGGCACAGCTGTTAAAAATGGCAACGGAAATGATGCAACAAACAATAATGTTATCCACATTAATGGTATGTCTAAAACAAATGGGAATGGAGCGTCGAAAAGTAATGGTAATGGCGCATCTAAACCAAACGGCACCACTAGAACAAATAGCTCAGCTAAGCCAGGAGCATTAATTGCAAAAGCTGTTGCAAAAACAGCTAAAAATAAAATCAAACTTTATGGCTTAAAGAAACCAACTCGTAAGCCTGATGATCTTAAACTCATTGCAGGCATTGGTGAAACACTTGAAAAGACTTTACACAAATGCGGAATCTACTACTTTGAAAAAATTGCTGGCTTTAACCTAAAAGATATTAACACCGTAGATAAATTACTTAATTTCAGAGGACGTATTGATCGTGATGACTGGATTAAACAAGCACGCGCCTTAATTCGTAATAATAAGAGTATTACTACTGCAACCAAGAAAACTTCACAAAAGCGCACACCACCACGCGTGAACCGCAAACCAAAAATGAAGCCTCTAGGAATGAAACGACCTACTGGTGAGTTAGATGATTTACAACTCATTAATGGTGTTGGACCAACATTGGAGCGAAAACTTCATCGCCTAGGCATATATCACTATGAGCAAATTGCTCATCTCACAGCTGAAGATATTGAGTTGATAGACAGCAAACTCAAAACCTACAAAGGTCGTGTGAAGCGTGATAAATGGCCTATGCAGGCACGTCGATTACATAAAGAATTTTACGTAGCGTTATAAGCTCAACAATAAAGCTCACTAAAAAGTTTAAAATATTTAAGCCAATAATTAAGCTGCATGCATAATACAGCTTAATTCTTAGGTCCCTGTACTCTCTAGCTCAGACTGCAATTGGCTGGCAAGATATTCTTCATAGGTGCCGTGGAATATGTTCATCTTCTTATCTTTTATTTCCACAATACCATTAGCCAGCGAAGAAACAAACTCGCGGTCATGACTGACAAATATTAAAGTGCCTTCATAGTGCTCTAGTGCGAGATTGAGAGACTCGATGCTTTCCATATCGAGGTGATTGGTAGGTTCATCTAGGATCAATATATTCGTATCAGACAACATCAACTTCCCAAACAACAAACGATTTTTTTCGCCACCCGAACATACTTTTGCTTGTTTTTTAAAGTCGTCCGATGAAAACAATAATCTACCCAGTGTGCCGCGTACTGCCTCATCATCATGTCTAGGTTTTCTCCACTGAGACATCCAATCAAATAAGTTCATATTGCCTTCAAACTCATTACTTGTATCTTGTGGGCAATAACCTAAGTTTGCATTTTCAGACCATTTAATTATTCCTAGATTAGGCTCAAGCTCGTTCATCAAACAACGCAGAAAGGTCGACTTGCCAGCGCCATTTTCACCAATTACGGCTAAACGTGTGCCGGCTTCAATAATCATTTCAGCGCCATTGAATAGCTCTTCATCCTCAAAGCCATGCGCAAGACCTTCAATAATTAAGGCATTACGATGTAATTTTTTCTCTTGGTTAAAGCGCATAAAGGGGCTGCGGCGGCTTGAAGGCTTAATATCTTCAAGCTGAATTTTTTCTATTTGTTTGGCACGTGACGTAGCTTGACGGGCTTTGGATGCGTTAGCAGAAAAACGACTAACAAACTGTTGCAAGTCTGCAATTTGTACCTTCTTTTTGGCATTTTCTGATTGCATACGTTCGCGCACCGCTGTAGATGCAATCATAAAATCATCATAATTACCGGGATACACACGCAGCTCGCCAAAATCCATATCTGCCATATGTGTACACACTGCATTTAGAAAATGTCTATCGTGCGAGACAATAATCATAGTGCTTTTACGTTCGTTTAAGATATTTTCCAACCAACGAATCGTACTAATGTCTAAGTTATTAGTTGGCTCATCGAGCAACAAAATATCAGGATCTGAAAATAGCGCTTGCACTAATAACACACGCAACTTCCAACCAGGAGCCACATCACTCATCGGACCATTGTGAAATTCTTGTTCTATACCCGCACTAAGTAGTAAATCTCCAGCACGGCTTTCTGCACTGTAGCCATCCAATTCAGCAAACTCTACTTCTAAATCGGCTACTTTCATGCCATCTTCTTCTGACATTTCTGGTAATGAATAAATACGCTCGCGCTCTTGTTTTATTTCCCATAGTTGCTGATGACCCATGATCACTGTATCGATCACAGAAAATTTTTCAAAAGCAAATTGATCCTGACTCAACTTCCCCAGACGTTCATTGGGTGTAATAGAAACATTGCCTGATGTAGGCGTTTGGCTACCATCCAAAATTTTCATAAAGGTAGACTTACCACAGCCATTGGCTCCAATTAAGCCATAGCGATTACCATCACCAAACTTTGCAGAGATATTTTCAAATAATGGTTTGGCACCAAACTGCATGGTGATGTTTGCGGTAGTAATCAATGAAGTATTCCTGCAGAAGTAGATAAACAAGCGTTTTAAACGCTGCGTACTATAAAGTTTTGTAACTAAAACGTCGAGTAAAACTGTGCAAAATTATAGCATTGGAGAAATTTGTGAACCCAAGCCGCTTGCCAATAATTCCATAGTATTCATTATGAGCGGCTGCATCTATCACCATAGCAAGTATTCATTTAGGCAATCTGATCATCCGCCACATGGTAACGAGGATCTTCTAATACATTCACTTCCACTAGATCACCGGCTTTCTTAAGCAAATGACGACACTCATCGCTAAGATGGCGTAAGTGTAAGGTTTTACCTGCTTTGATATATCTCTCCGCCAGTGTGTCAATGGCTTCAATTGCTGAATGATCCGCAACTCGCGAGTTTTGAAATTCGATTACCACATCATATGGGTCTTCTTCAGGGTGAAACATTTCCAAAAAGTTTTTTACAGAACCAAAAAATAATGGTCCATTCAATTCATGAATGCGCGAACCCTTCTCATCATCATAACTTTTAATATTTATATGCTTAGCATTTTCCCAAGCAAATGCTAGCGCCGAAACAATCACCCCGACTACAACCGCTATAGCTAAATCAGTAAATACAGTTACCGCAGAAACCAGCACTAATACAAATGCATCAGTGAGTGGAATTTTGCCCATAATGCGAAGACTTGACCATTCAAAGGTCGCAAACACCACGATAAACATAACTCCTACCAAGGCCGCCATAGGAATTCGTTCAATCAAAGGGGATGCGAACAGAATAAATATTAATAAGAAAATAGCCGCCGCAACACCCGACAATCTTTGACGACCACCAGAATTCACGTTAATCATACTCTGCCCAATCATCGCGCAGCCTCCCATGCCTCCGAACATACCAGTAACCGTATTGGCAATACCTTGGCCCACGCACTCACGATTCCCGCGACCACGAGTACTGGTAACTTCATCAATTAAGGTTAAAGTAAGTAACGACTCAATCAGGCCGATCGCCGCAAGAATAAATGCATAAGGTAAAATTATAATCAGTGTTTCCAAATTAAAAGGTACGGCTGGAATATGGAATGCTGGGAAACCGCCTTCAATACTAGCTAGGTCTCCTACTGTTGCTGTATCTAACTGCAGGCCAATGACTAACAAGCTCACTATAATAATTGCGGCTAGTGCAGCTGGGAATTTACCGGTGACCTTAGGCAGAAAATGGATGATTGCCATAGTAAGAATCATCAAGCCACCAAATACCACTAAGGCATTTCCGCTTAACCACTCTTTTATCCCTTCAGGCGAAGTGATTTGAAAGTGTTGTAGCTGCGCTAGAAAAATCACAATGGCTAAACCATTCACAAATCCCAGCATCACAGGATGAGGCACAATACGAATGAACTTACCTAGCCGCAATACGCCGGCTAAAATTTGAAACAACCCAGTTAGTACCACTGCCGCAAATAAATATTCCACACCATGATCAGCTACTAAAGCCACCATCACTACAGCCATAGCACCGGTGGCACCAGAGATCATTCCTGGACGACCACCAAAAATAGCCGCAAGAAAACCCACCATAAAGGCTGCATACAACCCCACCAAAGGGTCAACGCCTGCAACAAATGCAAAAGCTACTGCTTCTGGCACAAGTGCCAATGCAACCGTTAAGCCAGACAAAAGCTCATTTTGAAAACATGCGCGACTAGCGCAACCAAGCTGGAACATTAACTACCTATAGGGATTTAACAACATGAAGGGCCGCGAAATATAGCAGAATAGTTTTATACAAAACATATAGCCATCGAGGCGACAAGCAACCCACTTTGACTAGAGATATTTAATCGTAGCCATAATTTTGTAATCAGATTAATCGTTGCAATGCCATATTGTTCACAAAAACGTAGTGGTGGCACCAATTATGATTTCAATGCATAGGAAAAGATGGATGTCCGACAATACATTGGTACTATGACAATACGCTACGCACTGAAATTCAGTGCTCTGCAATACCGCTAAAACCAGCAATTATACCGATAAAATTCAGGCTATTGTGACTACAAATACCTTCTCATCACTACCTTTACAATCTGAGCTACTCACCAACATTGAGTCTTTGGATTATCAGCTTATGACTCCTATCCAGGAACAAAGCCTACCGCATATCTTAAAAGGTAAAGATGTGCTCGCCCAAGCAAAGACAGGTAGTGGAAAAACAGCAGCCTTTGCAATTGGTATTCTTAATAGATTTAAACCTCAAACTTATCAAACACAGGCATTAGTCATTTGTCCCACTCGAGAACTTGCAGATCAGGTAAGCAAAGAGTTGCGTCGATTGGCACGCGCAATTCCAAATACGAATATCCTCACGCTATGCGGAGGCAAACCACTCGGTCCGCAATTAGCTTCCTTAGAACGCAATCCACATATTGTAGTTGGAACCCCAGGACGCTTACTCAAACATTTGCAAAAAGGCGCCTTAAAGCTTAATGCATTAAAAGTTTTAGTATTAGATGAAGCGGATCGCATGTTGGATCTAGGCTTTTTAGAAGACATTACAAGTGTTGTTGAACATACTCCGCGAGACAAACAGACCTTACTTTTTTCTGCGACCTATCCAGATGAAATTAAGAACGTTAGTAACTCTATACAAAACAATCCAATAGATATTCGTGTAGAAAGTTTGCATGATGATAAGAAGATTAAACAAGTATTCTATGAAATTGAAAAAGGTGAACGCACCAAAACACTAACGGCCATTCTAGAACACTATCGACCCGAATCTAGTTTGGTGTTTTGTAATCGCAAACAACAGTGCCAAGAATTGGCTAATGAGTTATGGAAGCAAGGTTTTCACGCTTTGGCCTTACATGGTGATCTGGAACAAAAAGAACGTGACCAAGTACTGGTACAAGCTGCGAATAAAAGCACTTCAATACTTGTCGCAACTGACGTGGCTGCACGCGGTTTAGACATTAAAGATTTAAGCGCTGTAATTGTATTTGAAATATCCCCTGACCCCGAAGTTCATATCCACCGTATTGGTCGCACTGGTCGCGCAGGCAATGAGGGCTTAGCATTAAGCTTATTTATGACTTCTGAAATACGCAAAGTAACTGCTATCGAAGATTACCAACAGACTCCAGTCACTATAGAAAAACCTTCCTCTCTAAAATCTAGAGAAAACTTTAAACTTAGCCCCCCCATGGTGACTTTATGCATCAACGGCGGACGTAAAGAAAAAGTTCGCGCAGGTGATATTTTGGGGGCATTAACTGCAGATAAGTCTCTACCAGGCAAACAGATTGGTAAAATTGATATCTTTGATCATTTCTCTTTTGTCGCAATCGAGCGTCCTATCGCGAAGCAAGCATTAAAAATACTTTCTGAAGGCAACATTAAAGGTCGTAAATTTAGAGCGCGTAAAATACGCTAAAGATAGCAACTTTCAAGAAAATTTAATTATTAGGAAGATAAACTTACTGAAATATATACCAACCCCCAAAACCTAGAATTGCCCTAGGTTTACTCAAGCTAGAAATGATTTAAGTACTAATTTCTATGCTTGATTCTTCAGAAATACTACTTGCTAATAGCATGCAAATTAATAGAATTCATCAAACTAAAACTAGGTTTCAAGAACTTCCTTATCAGCATCCCATGCTAGACGCATGAACAATGGCTTCCTTTTCTTTTTCTCTTGCATAAATAATTCATCGCGACTTCGTGTGACAATATGACCACTATCAAGTTGAATGCGAAAACTCTTAATAATGTTTCCACACTTAATTACTTCGATAACTTTGCCGTGTGATTTACTGAGAACGTCTTGTACTCTAATGCCAAGAAAAATCATGATATTTGCCTCTAGTCAAAATATCGTAATAATTAAACCATGAACTCTATTTACTAATTCTGCAAGTTTAATAGCAATTATCAAGGATAATTGGACTATCTTTTACGATAAAGTGTTTAAATACAGCCATCAAT
Source organism: uncultured Mycobacterium sp. (assembly GCA_964196535.1). Classification (GTDB taxonomy): domain Bacteria; phylum Pseudomonadota; class Gammaproteobacteria; order UBA4575; family UBA4575; genus JABDMD01. The sequence goes on from CAXMUG010000079.1 coordinate 24,851, forward strand.
CTATGTAAGCTATGCTCCTGTCATATCTTTATTTTAGTGACACACATCAAGCTTACTAATTTATTATGCTTAGATATAAATGAAATAATTTTGATTGGTCAATAACACTCTATGTTAAGCATTCCTTCAACTCGCACTTCACCTAATGATGTTGTTAGATTAAAAAAAGCCTTTTTTATTGTACTAAGCTTTGTAGTAATTCTATGGGGCATAGAACTTATAAAATTTTTTACAGGTATCAATACCTTTACGTTAGGAGTTCACCCTCAAGAGCTAATGGGCTTAATAGGAATCATAACTGCTCCACTCATTCACGCTTCTTTTGAGCATTTAATTTCCAACACTCCGGCATTATTCATCCTTGGTACGGCACTCTTATACGGTTATCCACGCTCGTGCTGGATTGTATTAGCTGCGGTTTGGCTACTAGCTGAACTTGGAGTATGGATTACAGCACGACCCGTTTATCATTTTGGTGCTAGCGGCCTGACTTACGGATTCATGGCATTTATATTTGTAGTTGGAATTTTACGTAGAGATCGACTTGCTATAACACTCTCACTATTAGTATTCTTTTTATACGGCACAATGATATGGGGAATCTTTCCCCACCAACCTGGCGTGTCTTATGAAACTCATCTATGGGGAGCAGGCTTAGGCGCTATATGCGCAGCACTATTTCGAAATCGAGATCCATCACCCCCTGTAAAACGTTACGCTTGGGAAGATGAAGACGAGGAAGATAGTGAAATTGGTGATGCTTGGAATGAGACGAAAACTGAATTAGGAGAAAATGAAAAAGCTGAATAATATTCCAATCATTTTCACGTAAGATATCAGTTATGCACTCTCAAAGATTTATTAAACTACAAAAGAAGCTAAGACGACAAACGGGCAAAGCGATTGCTGATTACCATATGATTGATGACGGTGATCGAATTATGGTATGCCTGTCTGGCGGTAAAGATTCTTATACTTTATTAGACATTTTGATGCAGCTACAACCAGTCGCCCCGATTAATTTTGAGCTGATCGCGGTAAATTTAGATCAAAAACAACCAGGCTTTCCAGAACATGTTTTACCAAATTACCTTGATGCACTAAATGTTGAATATCGTGTAATTGAAAAAGATACCTATAGTATTGTTAAAGAGAAAATTGCTCCTGGAAAAACTACCTGCTCTTTATGCTCACGTTTGCGTCGTGGAATTCTTTACAACACTGCACAAAAATTAGGTGCAAATAAAATTGCACTGGGTCACCACATGGATGACTTAGTTGAAACTATGTTTATGAATATGTTTCATGGTTCACGTCTTAAAACCATGCCACCAAAATTAATCAGCGATGATAAACGCAATGTAGTCATTCGACCTTTAGTATATTGCCGCGAAAAAGATATAACCCACTACGCCGAACGAAAAGAGTTTCCAATCATTCCATGTAATTTGTGTGGGTCACAGCCGAACCTTGAACGAGCACGGATAAAAAACATGCTTAGCGAATGGGACAAACAGTCTCCGGACCGAGTGGGCAATATTTTCCGCTCTATGCAAAATATCACTAGCAGCCACTTATTGGATACCAGTTTATTTGACTTCGACACTATGAATTCTGATTCATCTACTTCAGAGCATGAAAAAGAATTAGTTTTTAGTGCACTACCTAACTAAACTAAATTTCTAACTATTCATACCGCTAGAGTAAAAGCCAATAGAGAAAATAATGAAAAATTTTCTCCTCCAACACCCTATCTCTAGCCACTTACTTGTAAGCTTACAAATGTGTGGCGTTGCATTTTGTTGCTACCCAGTAGGCCTACAAAACTCAGGTAATATTTATTGGCTAATTTTTTGTGCGCTTGGTGCGGCATTAGGCATACTGACACTTTGCTATAACAAGATGGGCAACTTCAGTGTCTATCCTGAAATTAAACATCAGGCAGCGTTAATAATTACTGGCCCTTATCGTTTTATCCGACACCCCATGTATACGAGTTTAATTGCGATGATGATAGGTATTGCGCTTTATAACTATCACTGGGTGAATGCTCTTGGTGTGTTAATGGTGGCAGGAGCAGTCATAAATAAAGCTAATAGAGAAGAAAAACTATTACTTATGAAATTCCCTGAATACGCTCACTATCAGCAAAAAAGCTATCGATTATTGCCTTATATATACTAGCAGCTGAGTTTTAAGCTGACTGTCATGGCATAATATTTTTCTCGAAACGTAAGTAAAGAAACATTATGCTTAATATAATAATAATACTGGCATTGCTCGCAACCATATCAGCACTGGGCTTAGGCTTATTATCTATGGGAATAGGCGGTTCACTTGATAAAGATTTTGGTGAGCGATTTATGTGGATTCGCATAGGTCTCCAAGCTGCTACGGTTGTCTTGATTATCAGCGCACTATTCCTTACCAAAACATAAAATCAACAGAACTGCTGTTTTCAACATAAAACAGTAAAGTTATTGTGGTTATTAGAGGATTCGTTCGTACTCCTCTATAATTCGCGGCCGCTTGTATAAAACACTCTCGAGCTGACAGCATGATA
>CAXMUG010000080.1:0-21738 GCA_964196535.1 uncultured Mycobacterium sp.
ATTCGGAAATGCTTCGCCTGTGCTGTGAAGATTTATATCCAGCCCTTGCAAGCTTAAGGTTTGTGCTTTTGAGTCTAACAAAATTTTGGTGGCAATCACTAAACTCGCATCCATCACAGGCGAAGCATTTTTTAGCTTTAAATCCATTTTCACGTCGGTTGTTTTTCCGTCTCCCAACTCACCTGTAGTTATGTTAAAGGGAGCAATTTGAATTTTAGTATCAACTTGATCGTCTTGCCAATACAATTCTGCATTGGTTATTTCAATTCCATTAATCACCACATCTACTTCAGAAGTTGAAGAACTTTCAGCGGATGTTTCTTCGCTTACTGTTTCATCCGAAATTAAGTCGTCCCAATTAGTTACGCCTTGCGCATTTTTGTGCAAGTTCATTTTAAGACCGTGTAAAATTAACTTCGAAGCTTCCACCTTGCTCTTTAGCAAAGGTAATACTGCAACACTTATACTGACCTCATCTACGGTAGCCATGGGTGCATCGCCAAATCCAGGCGCGTTTCCAAAGGTAGTTTGACCCAAACTAAGGCCTAATGGCCACCAAGAATTTTCAATATCACCTGAAATAACCAAATCTCTTCCGGTTGCTTCTTTCGTCTTACTTGCAATTAATTCTTTATAATTATTCAAGTCTAAGGTGCTAAGAAAAAATGCTCCTCCTCCGATCACCACTACGATCAATAAAATAATTGCAATAAATAAATATTTAATTATTTTCATCATCGTTCTCCTGAAATTTTTATTGTTATAATTTAATGGACATTTTACAAAGCGAGAAGCTTAGGGCTTACGTGTCCATGCGCCTGATTTTCCACCAGACTTACTTAATAATGAGATGTCTTGCAAAATCATACCTCGATCTACCGCCTTACACATGTCATAGATCGTTAATAATGCGACCTGCACAGCCGTCATTGCTTCCATCTCAACACCCGTTTGCCCTCGTGTTTCTGCAGTCGCTTTGCAGTAGATAGCTGCCGGAGCTTCTTCAATATAGAATTCAACTTCGACTGAAGTTAACGCCAGGGGATGGCATAACGGTACTAACTCAGAGGTTTTCTTCGCGCCCATAATGCCCGCAATTCGTGCAATACCTAATACATCGCCTTTTTTATGGCCACCCGTTTGCACCAGTTTCAAAGTTTCTGCTTGCATCCGAATGCGTCCATCCGCAACCGCAATGCGATGACTCACTGGTTTTCCCCCCACATTGACCATGTGGGCTTCACCTTCTTTATTAAAGTGGGTTAGTTTGCTCATGTTAGGTAAATGTTACCATTTCGGATCGGTTCGTAGACAAAGATTTCGAGGATAATATTTAGAATATGTCAGTTCACGTTAAATACTTTGCTAGTTTGCGAGAGGCTATTGGCCGTAGCCACGATAATATACCAGTTACAACTACCATCACGGTTACAGAAGTATGGATGCATGCCACCCAGAACATGCAAAAACCTGACCGCTTGTTAGTTGCAGTCAACCAAGAATATGCAAGCTTTGATAAAGAAGTTTGTGATGGAGATGAGGTTGCATTTTTCCCGCCGGTAACGGGTGGCTAATTATTAATGCGAAAATCACGTAGTTAATGTCGGCAGCAGTTTGGCTTTTTTCGGATCTGTTTTTGCTTGGGGTTGGCTATTATCCAGAGGACTTTAGATTAAAAATCTTTTCGTATTACTAATATAGTTCCCAGTATATTTTTCACTCTTTCGTGATGGTTTCTTTAATAGATTAAAAAATCGCCAGAACTTTATCTACTGACACCAACGCTATTACTATTATTGATACACCTCTATGTAGGATTTAAAGGCAATCAATGTTTAACAATTCTTCTTGTTCGCAAAAGTTATGGAAGTTACTAAAAACTTCTACTGAATTAATAAAAATAAGCCGCGCGAATCTCGTTGAAGGTTCAGCAACATTGCATCGGCATTTCTTTTAATAGCCGTTTTCATATCACCAATATTTTTTACGCGTTGCTTATTCACACTAAGAATAATATCGCCTTTGCGCAATCCAGCTGAAGCAGCTTTACCACTAGCACTTAGCACCTCTATTCCAGATATCGATCCCCGCGAAGTTTCTTCCCTCACCTCACCAAACTCTGCGCCCGACAAACGTTTACTGAGTTTTACACCCGCCACACTTTTGGTTACTTGATCTTCTACCGTTGCGGTTAAGGTGCGCGATTTACTGTTACGTAGTACTTCAATTTTTACACGGTTGCCAATTCGTAATAGGCCAATTTCATTTCGCACCTGCCCTGAGCTTTGAACCTCTTTACCGTTAAATTCAATTATTACATCCCCGACTTTCATTCCAGCCTTGTCAGCCGGCGAATCAGCCTCGACGCGCGCAACTACTACACCCTTATTACGCGTAATCCCAAAGGCTTGTGCCAACTCAGGCGTTAAATTTTGTGCACTAAACCCTAAACGCCCACGTTTCACTTCACCGTATTCAATAAGCTGTTGCATTATTTGCTTTGCCATATTCATTGGAATGGCAAAACCAATGCCGACATTGCCACCGTTAGGTCCATATATAGCTGTGTTAATTCCAATCAACTCGCCACGCAAATTCACAAGTGCGCCACCCGAATTGCCAGGGTTAATCGATGCGTCGGTTTGAATAAAATCTTCATACGATTCAATACCCAGCCCACTTCGACCTAAGGCGCTGACAATTCCAGAGGTAACGGTTTGACCCAATCCAAACGGATTGCCAATAGCAACTACGAAATCTCCTTGTCGCAAAGCATCAGAATTCCCTAAAGAAATTTCTTTTAGATTTTTCGCATCAATTTGAATCACTGCGATATCTGCACCAGGGTCTTTGCCAATCACTTTTGCATCAAAACGTTGGCCATCTTCCAAGGTCACCACAATATCTTGTGCTTTATCAATGACATGGGAATTGGTAACCACATACCCATTGCGCGCATCAATAATTACTCCAGAACCTAATCCGGTGGTGCGGCGTTCGCGTCGTTGTTGCGGAACATCAAAAAATCGTCGAAAAAATGGATCATCAAAAAAGGGATCTCGAACCACCACTTTCCCAGTAGTAGAAATGTTTACTACAGAGGGAGTAGTTCGCTCCAACATGGGCGCTAACGTTGGCAACGGTTGGCCGTCTACGCTATTGGGCAATCCAGCAAAAACATTGGTAATTAACAACAGCGTTAAAAAGATAAGGCTGTGAATGATAGATAACTTCATATTGAATTATTGTTATTGGTTATTCTTACAAGTAAGACGAAATTATATACATAAAGATCCCTTAGTTTACAAAACTCGTAGCATAGCTTCTAGCTAGAGCTTTTGGCGTGGATCAAAATCAAATCGTTTCGCCATATCCTCAAAATATTCTTTATCTTCTTCTGAATCATTATCTGGCATTACAATCTGCAACGTTACAATCTGATCGCCTACAGGACTGCCTTGGCTAGATCTACCTTTCAGGCCTCGATTTATTAACCGTAGTTTTTTTCCAGACTGTGAACCTGCGGGAATTTTAGCTTCCACATACCCACCTAAGGTTGGCACTTTTACTTGCGCACCCAATACTGCTTCCCAAGGAGTAATCGGAAGATCCAATAAAATATTTTTTCCATCTATTTTAAATAGTCGATGTGGAGTAATGGTTACTTCTAAATATAAGTCACCATTTGGACCACCCCCTGCACCTTGGCCACCTTGTCCGCTGAGACGTATGCGTTTACCCGAAGCGATACCTGCAGGAATTTTTATATCCAGATTACGACCGTTACCGGTTTGCTTATTTCCTAGGCGAATATTTTTTTTGGCGCCCTGAAAAGCATCTTCCAGCGTTATAGAGATACTCGCATTTTGATCGGCGCCTTTGGCTTGATAGCCGCCTTGTTGAAAACCACCAGATTGATTAAAGCCTGCACCACCAAACATGGATTCAAAAAAATCACTAAAGTCTCCCGCACCACCAAAGCCTGCACCCGTTGCGTGGCCAGCAGAACCCGCATTTGAAAATTCACCTTCCCAACCTGGCGGAGGATTAAAGTTTTGCCCTTGCTTCCAATTCGCACCAAGTTGGTCATATGCTTGACGCTTCTCTTTATCTTTTAACACTTCATAGGCTTCGCCTACTTCTTTGAATTTCTTTTCGGCATCCGCTTCTTTACTAACATCAGGATGATACTTGCGTGCAAGACGACGGTAAGCTGTTTTAATTTCAGCTTTTTTTGCATCGCGCTCTACATCAAGTATTTTGTAATAGTCTTTGTATTCCATAAGCTCCCAATGATACTAATCTATTTTCACTAGCCTTACATAAAAACGCCGCGAATTAACGCGGCGCCCTGTCCATATTCCCTATCGATTCTCAGGGAACTTCTATGTAATCACATCCGTGTTGAGTCAGATCATCCTTCGACCGAAATTTTCTTCGGCAATACCTTTTCTTTTTTAGGAATATGTAGTTTAAGAACACCATGTTCCGTTTTAGCAGTAATATTATCTGCATCTGCCGTATCCGGTAGTGTGAAGCGACGATAAAAGCTTCCGTACGCTCGCTCAGCGCGGGTGAACCCTTCACCTTCACCCTTGCTTTCAGATTTGCGCTCACCTTTTACCGTTAGCACGCCATCCTCTAATGAAACATCAATGTCTTTAGGCTCAACACCTGGGACGTCTGCAACCACTTCATAAGCATCCTTTGCTTCTTTAATGTCGACAGCGGGCACCCAATCTGTGGCGGTATCTGTGTAACCGGCAGCATTGGTATTAAAAACACGATCTAGTTCTCCACGAAAATCGCGAAAGGTATCCATTGGATCCTGATAAACTCTTGCAAGCATTGTAGCCTCCTCACAATTGATTAATTAACTTTGATAGTTAAAAGATATGGGCTAATTTTCGCTTTTCAAGGCTATTTTGAGCTTTATTTTCGATTTTTTAAATAATTCTTACTTGGCTTCAAATTTTGCAGCAGCACGGTTCTTTTGCACCGCATCTGGTGTGAAGATTTGACCATTCATTGCAATATAAATGCCATGCGGAAAATGTTGTGCAGCAGAAATTGCGTAACCGATATTAAAAATAGCATCCGTATTACGAAAACGTGCTGGCTGCATCGCTCCGGTTAATACAATTGTTTTATCTTTAATTTCCTCTAGACGTTGCGCGGTATTAATCATGGTATCCGTCCCATGAGTAATGAGAATATTTTCACAAGATTCAGTAGACACCTGCTGGAAAATCATTTCACGATCTTCATCAGTAATCTCTAAACTATCTTTTTTAAGAATTGAAGCCACTTCAAAAGAAAATTTAGCTAATGCTTCTTTTAAAATATTCCCGACTACGGGTTCACCAATCTGATAATCACTTAATGCATCAAAATATACTTTATCAATCGTACCGCCGGTACAAAATATTTTAACTTGATGTTTTTTAGAATGCTCTTGGTTTGGCATGTGTGGCCTACTATTATTCTATGTTCTGCACTTGTTCGCGCATTTGTTCAATTAAGACTTTCAAATCTACCGCGGCTTGCGTGGTCTCAATATCTGCGGACTTAGACGCAAGCGTATTCGCCTCACGATTAAATTCTTGCATTAAAAAATCTAAACGCCTCCCGATAGGATCCTTACGATCAAATATTGTCTGCATCTCGGCCAAATGACTATCCAATCGGTCTAGCTCCTCGGCTACATCTAATTTTTGCGAAGCGTATACAAGCTCTTGCTCGAAACGTTGCTGATCTATATCGACATTAAGTTCATCAATTCGCTGTTGTTGCTTTTGTTTAATCGCTTCTAAAACTTTCGGGTAACGTATCCGCACGCGCTTAACAATACTTGTAATTTCTTCGCAACGCTCTTGCAACATATTTTTTAAGCGTTCTCCCTCAGTTCCACGCATATCTACCAGTTGTTCGGTTGCACTTTTGAATAATTCTAAACAAGTGGCATGAAAACTATTCATATCCGTTTCTGCGCTGCGCACCACACATGGCCAAGAAAGAAGATCTACCGCTTTAGCGGGTGCGGCCTGCGGAAGTTTATCATTAACATAATGAATTTGTTTTAGCAGGCTTTCTAACAAAGGTTCGTTCAGCTCCAGTGCTGCTGTTTGTGCATCGGCCAGTTGATAACGAAATGAGCAATCGACTTTGCCGCGCGCAAGCTTAGACTGCAGAATTTTTCGCAATTGCGGCTCTACCCTGCGCACCTCTTCAGGCAAACGAAAATTTATCTCTAAATAGCGATGGTTCACCGAACGCAACTCCCAGCTCACATTGCCTTGATCACACACATCTTCAACTCGGGCAAATCCCGTCATACTGCAAAGCATTATGTTTATCCTTTTAATTAGCTAGCCATCATAGATGGACATGCATTCATATTAGTAGAATTACTATGGAAATTTTTTGCGTATAATGCGCGACTCTTTGCAATTCCACCAGGTAGATTTATGAATTCTCCAAGTACGACATTCTCTCGCCCTAGCGGCCGTCAAACAGACCAAAAGCGTGATATCCGATTTACCCGTAACTATACCAAGCATGCGGAAGGTTCAGTATTGGCAGAATTTGGTGACACCAAGGTTCTATGCACTGCCAGCGTATCAGATCAAGTTCCAAGATTTCTAAAAGGCAAAGGCCAAGGTTGGATTACCGCAGAATATGGCATGCTGCCACGCTCAACCAATAGTCGTATGGGACGTGAGGCCTCACGCGGCAAGCAAGGTGGGCGCACACTTGAAATTCAACGTTTAATTGGTAGATCGTTACGCACAGCGGTAGACCTCAAACTACTTGGCGAGAACTCCATCACCATAGATTGTGATGTTATCCAAGCTGATGGGGGCACCCGCACTACCTCTATATCGGGCGGGTTTGTTGCACTCTACGACGCCATTCAAAATATGCTCAAATCTGGTAGCCTTAAAAAAGACCCAGTGAATCATTATATTGCAGCGGTTTCAGTAGGTATTTATCAAAATGTGCCGGTGTTAGATCTCGACTATGCAGAAGATAGCGATGCTGAAACGGATATGAACATCGTAATGAACGACAATGAAGCGTTCATCGAAATTCAAGGTACCGCAGAACAACAAGCGTTTACTCAAGATGAATTAGGAAGTCTATTAACCTTGGGTAACAAAGGTATTCAAGAAATTATTCAACAACAGAAAGCCTGTTTAAGTTAATACGTTGAAGAAAATAGTTCTATGCCAAATAAAATTGATAGTGGAAATACTGTATTAGCCAGTGGAAACTCAGGAAAGTTAAGAGAAATCCAAGCGGTTCTAGATCAACAGCGCTTTAAACTTATTAAACAATCTGAGTTCGATGTGCCTGATGTTCCTGAAACCGGTACAACGTTTGTCGAAAATGCCATTATCAAAGCTCGTCATGCGGCGCAGCTTACCGGTCTTCCTGCACTAGCCGATGATTCCGGTATAGAGGTTGATGCACTACAGGGTGCACCAGGAGTATATAGCGCACGTTATGCTGGCGAGCATGGCGCAGATGATGCCAATAATACAAAGTTACTCGGTGAGATGGCGAATGTTGCTGAAGAACAGCGCACCGCACGTTTTCAATGCGTCATTGTGTACATGAGGAATGCAGATGACCCTATGCCTCTAATCTGTGAAGGCACTTGGGAAGGAATTATATTGCATGACCTAACGGGCCCAAACGGATTTGGCTATGACCCATTATTTTTTGTGCCTACACATGGATGTTCTTCCGCAGAATTAGATCCTGCTGAAAAAAATCGTATCAGTCATCGCGCACTAGCTCTGCAAAAATTAATTTCTAAACTAAATTAGGTTAAGCAAAATTTAGCATGCGTCACCATGCATAATGTTCCGTTATCTCTTTATGTGCATATCCCCTGGTGCATAAAGAAGTGTCCTTACTGTGATTTTAACTCACATGAAATACAAAATACGCTACCCGAAGACCAATACATTGATGCATTAATTCTTGATTTAAAATCACACGCCAGAGAAGTACAACATCGAGAAGTTCATAGTGTTTTCATCGGTGGCGGCACTCCCAGCATTTTTACTGCTAACAGCATTAAACGGCTCATGGCTGCTATTAAAAATGAGTTAACCCTAAGCGCTAGCGCAGAAATTACCATTGAAGCTAACCCTGGCACTATCGACCAAGAAAATTTTTCTGGCTTTCGCGCGGCAGGAGTAAATCGAATTTCCATTGGTGTGCAAAGCTTTGCAAACACACAATTACAAAAGCTAGGGCGTATTCATGATGCACAAAATGCCATTGACGCTGTAAACATTGCTAAGCAAGCTGGATTTGATAACTTTAATATCGATTTAATGTATGCACTGCCACAACAAGACTTAGCTGCAGCACTACACGATATTGAGCAAGCGATTAACTTAAATCCTACGCATATTTCTTACTACCAACTCACCATAGAGCCTAACACTAGCTTTTATCGTCAACCACCAAGCCTACCTGACAGCCAAGAGAGTTGGGATATACAACGAAGTGGAATGGAATTACTCGCCAAACATGGATACCAACAATATGAAGTGTCGGCTTATGCAAGAGACGGTTATCAATGCGCGCATAACACTAACTATTGGCAGTTCGGTGATTACTTGGGCATAGGCGCAGGTGCCCATCAAAAATTAACTCAGCAAGATTCAACTCAGCACGAGCTAAGTACCATTTCTCGCTGCGAAAAACCCAAACATCCACAGCAATATATGCGGCACATAAAGGAAGGAAAACCTTCTTGGGGTACTCATACGCTAACCGAAAAAGATATTATTTTTGAGTTTATGTTAAACGCATTACGTTTAAAGCAAGGCTTTACGAAGCAGCAATTTGCGCTACACACAGGATTACCTATTGAAATAATTAACCAGCCTTTACAGACCCATATTTCAGAAGGCTTATTAGTTATGGATAACGATAGAATTCACTGCAGTGGTCGTGGTTATAGATTTTTAGACGATGTTTTACAGCACTGGTTACCTCAAGCTACGATTACTTAAATATCGAAACACCATTGTATTGACATATTTAAACCATAATCTTATTAGATCATTTGCTTTCAAATATTAATAGGTAATGGCAATGCAAACAAAGTGGCTAACCTTAGTTGTATTAACACTGCTCCTCACGGGAATTGGCGGATATTGGCTCGGACAGAATTTTAGCAATGATGTCGATAGCGAACTATTTAGCCAAAGGCCTTTAACACCTATTGAAGCCGCAGCAACCATGACCGATGAGGCTACTCAACAACAACGCGAAGAACACTATCAAAGTCTAAATAGTATTTCTGAAGTTCTATCTTTACCGTCAATATTTGCACAACAAGAAGCGTTACATGCCATAGCAGGTCGTGCTAATAGAGTTCAATTACAACAATTACTCAAACAAGCAGCAGGTGTAGTCAACGGACAGCAACGTAAAAGCATATTGCAGACTTTAATTGCCCGTCTTACCGAGATAGACCCACAGCGTGCCGAGCAGCTATATACTCGCCTACCTAAAGAAGATGCTGAGTTACCGTAATGAGCAATCTCCTCACACCCTCAACCATTGATTGCCCCTATTGTGGAGAGCAGTTGGAAATCCTCATCGATGGCAGTGCCGGTAATCAGGACTATGTTGAAGACTGCCAAGTGTGTTGCTCACCTATCGATATTTCTGTGCAAATTGATGCTTCTGGTGTAATAGTAAACATCCAATCCAAACGTGATACAGACTAAAATATAGCCGTTCTTGACCCTATATTTGGTATTTTTTGGTCGGGTTATACACAAGTGCAACAATATCCTTATTTAGAGTAAGTTTTATTGATCAATAAATCATCAATTCAAAGTCGGACGCTATAACTTATTAAATATCAATGACTTATATTCTTGTACATAACTTAGGCGATTTAATAAAAGTGTCAAATTTCTCGTGTTTTGTCGATAGACTTTAAATTTACACACAGATTTATCCACAGATTTTGTGGATAAGTGATAAACCCTAATTTGGACAAACACTTAAGACTCAATCATCAGGAATCTTATAAAGGAATGGCGCAAACTATGGGTTAATTAGATAGCCAAAGTAGGACACTTGAGTTGGCGTTACGGGTTGCGTATGATCCGCTGGCTCTACAAAGAAACCCATACCGAGTATATAAGGTCATGAAAGCAGACATACATCCAAATTACCAAGACGTTAACGTTACCTGCAGTTGCGGGAATACATTCGTTACACGTTCCACATATGGCAATGATGCCTTGAGTCTCGATGTATGCTCTCAGTGCCACCCATTCTTTACGGGTAAGCAAAAAATTGTAGATACTGCCGGTCAGGTAGATAAATTCCGCAAACGTTACGGCAACAAAAGCTAACTCCCTATCTTGCTCTTGCTTACCTAGTAACCTAAAAGCAAGTTCTACCAGTCTATATAACACCCTCTAATTTAGGGTTTATACCTATTGATATTTGGCTTAGCACTTAATCAGGGCTACGATTGTGCGCACACAAATAGAAAAATGGAAACTTTATACTGCTTATCTACGTCGAACATACTAATGCACATTCAAATTAGATTGGTAACTAAATAGTAAATTTAAGCCATGCAATTGGCAAAATTTGAGGAATTGATGATGGGCAAGCAATTTAATCTTTTCGTTATTAGCATTTTGCTTCTTGGTAACCTTTTTTTTACAGGCTGTGCTTCTAATCCTGTAACTGGTAAACAAGACTTTGTGTTGATATCTGAAGCGCAGGAAATTAATCTTGGTAAACAAGAGCATGAAAAAGTTCTAAAACAGTACAAACAACTTAATGACCCAGCACTACAAAGCTATGTTGAAGGTATTGTGGAAGAACTCTCTAAAAAGAGCCATCGTAGTAATTTAAACTTTCATGCAACCGTGCTCGACAGCCCAGATATTAATGCATTCGCCTTACCAGGCGGATATGTCTACATTACTCGTGGAATCATGGTTTATATGAATTCAGAAGCAGAACTTGCGGGTGTCCTTGGTCATGAAATTGGGCATGTCACCGCAAGACATGGGGTAAGACAGCAAAGCGCAGGGCAGGTTGCAGGAGCTACTGTAGGGATTCTTGGAACCGGTATCGCAATACTGACAGGAGATAGTAGACTTGCTAATGAAACAGCAAACCAAGTAAGCAAAGGAAGCCTTGCATTAATTCGTGGATATGGTCGTGACCATGAACTAGAAGCCGATCGTTTAGGTGCTGAGTATCTTGCTAATGTAGGTTACGACCCTGAAGAAATGATTAACGTTGTTGAAATTCTTAAAAACCAAGAAGATTTTGATAAACAACTTGCCAAAGAAGAAGGCCGGGAACCAAGGGCCTATCATGGCACTTTCTCCACTCACCCATCAAACGATAAGCGCCTACAAGAAGTCGTCCGTGCTGCTAATAAAGTTACAACTGCAGCAACGCGAGATGCTAATCGCGAGAGTTTTTTAAAATACATGGATGGTGCGGTTGTAGGCAATTCTGAAGCAGATGGAATATTACATGGTAATAATTTTTATCATAAGGATTTAGATTTATTTATAAAGTTTCCAGAAGCATGGAACGTCCAAAACCTTCCAGATCGTTTAATTGCGCAAGACAAACAAGGCACTGCACAACTACATGTAACAATCGGTAAGCTAAAAGCTGGCCAAACACCAAAACAATTATTAGAAGAAATTTCAGATGGTAAAATTAGCAAAGGAGAGAATTTTTCAACATCAAGCTTTAAAGGATATACCGGACTAGCAACTATAAACATGCAAGGGGCAAAAATCCCGGGGCGTATTGCAGCAATTGCTAATAAACAACAGGTATATCTAGTTGCCGTACTAGGAAGAGACCAAAATGCACTCGAGAAAGTTGATAGTGCTGGGTTTGCAACAATAAGAAGTTTTCGAAATTTAAAAAGTAATGAATCAAAACTTGCAAAGTCTAAACATATTAAGCTAGTACGAGTGAAAAAAGGTGATACATTTGCATCATTAGCTAAGAAGAGTGATTTTTCTCATCATGGGGAAGAGCAATTGCGTTTAATCAATGGCATGTATCCCGATGGAAAGCTAAAAACTGGGCAACTAATAAAAATTGTACAATAAGCATTAAAGAAATCCTTGATGACAGATAAGCGACTCTCTAGTACAGTCGCTTTTTTTATGCGCATCTCTTTAATATTTTGACCGATAACGTCTACTTAGTAGATTCTAGTATCTATGTATTTCGCGCCTGGTTCACGGTACCTGATAGTGTCGTTAATCAAGAAAACGAACCCGTGAATGCAGTCTATGGTTTCGCAGATTTTGTCTATCAGTTTCTACAACAAGCTAATCCTAAATATGTGGCGTTTACTTTTGATGAAAGTTTGAAGTCATCATTTCGAAATGAAATGTTTCCGGAATACAAAGCTAATCGTGATCCTGCACCAATAGAATTAAAACGCCAATTTAAGTATTGCCGCGATTTTATAGAAGCCTTAGGCATTTATGAAATTGGCAGCCCTCATTATGAAGCAGATGATTTAATCGGCACCTTAGCTACACGCATGCGTAAAAAAGGACATCCTATTACGATCCTTTCTGCAGACAAAGATCTAGCTCAACTCATTACCGAAGACGACATTTTTTGGAACTTTGCAAAAGGCGAACGCAATTCCATCCCACAAATAAAAAAACAGTTTGGGGTGTACCCAAATCAAATCGCAGATCAGCTTGCGATTGCTGGAGATGCTGTCGACAATATCCCAGGAGTACCGGGCATCGGTATGGCGACTGCAGCAAAATTGTTAAACAAATTTTCAAGTCTCGACGAGCTATTGAAAAATATTCATAAAGTCAGTGAAATGAAAATACGCGGCGCCAAGCGTATACAGGGCTTAATAGCAGACCATGAAGAAGAATTGCTATTATATAAAAAGCTCACTGAAATTCACTGTGAAGTTGAACTAGATGAGGGTGTTACGCTAAAACGCAATATGCCAGACTTCACCATGTTAAATGACTTATTTGATGTATTAAATTTTGGTGAATTCCGGCGCGAAAAGTGGATGAGATTTTTAAAAGCTGCCTAAATGGCAAACATCATTCTCTTTAACAAACCTTTCGGCGTACTCAGCCAATTCACTGATGCCCAAAAAGATAAAACAAGTCATCGAAAAACCTTAGCGGATTATATCGATATCCCCAATATTTACGCAGCAGGTCGTTTAGACAAAGACAGCGAAGGTTTATTACTGCTCACCGATGATGGCAAATTACAACAACGCATAGCCGACCCTAAATTCAAATGGCCTAAACACTATTGGGCACAAGTGGAAGGAGAAATCAGTGATGAAGCGTTACATGCACTATGCCAAGGTGTTCAGTTAAAAGATGGAATGACACTACCCGCAGAAGTAGCTCGTATTGATGAACCAAAAAACCTATGGGAGCGTGATCCACCAATACGCTTTCGCAAAACCATCCCCACACAATGGTTGGATATAGTTATTAAGGAAGGCCGCAACCGACAGGTACGACGTATGACTGCAGCAGTAAATCTACCAACCCTTAGACTGATCCGCCATCAAATCGGGCCAATCGAATTAGGATCACTTACTCATGGGCAATACAAAAGCATTGATATTAGAAAAACAAATTTTTAATATTTAATATTTCCTTCAATATTCAAATTATTAATTTTTGTTTTCCCTAGAGCCTTCAATAAAAAGTTACGAAAATATCGAAGAATAGGATAAGTTAATCTTGAAACTATCTTAGGTTTAAACATCCAATAATTAATACGATTGAAAATACCAGATCTACTACCTAGTAACGCCAAAGCATGAATGGCATCAGACCAATAATAGATTTGATCACTCATTTTTAAAACCATTCCTTGGTTAACATCAAGCTCCATCCCTGTTATTTTATTGAAAAACCGGATATTAACTGGGTTATATATGAAACCATAGATCAACCTGGTACTAAGAAGCTTTTCCTCTTGAAATAATTATTGTTTTGCACCCAACTTTATTGCACGTTCTTTAACAGCATTCTTGTCAGATGCCTTATGATTCGGCGACGCTTCTGGCCAACCTTGAGTATGCTGCATAACAATATTTGCAAGCGCATCTATATGCGCTGTTTCAGCATTCAGTGCTGGAATATAGCTAAATGACTCACCACCTGCTTGTAAGAATACGTCGCGGTTCTCCAGACTTATCTCTTCAAGAGTTTCTATGCAGTCTGCAGAAAACCCTGGGCAAAATACATCAATAGACTTAACTCCTTCACCAGGTAGCTCTTCCATTGCTTTAATGGTGTATGGCTGCATCCACTCTGCTTTACCAAAACGTGACTGGAAAGTAAGTCGCCATTGTGATTCTTGTAGATTTAATTTTTCCGCAACAAGCCTAGCCGTTTGATGGCATTCACAATGATAGGGGTCGCCCAGCTCTAAATTTCGTTTAGGTAGGCCATGGAATGAAAATATTAATTTTTGTTTTTGCGAATGATTATCCCAGTGATTCTGGATTTGTGCAGCACAAGCATTGATATAGCTTTCATCTGCACCGTAATTATTTACCATTCGAAGTTCAGGCATCCAACGCTGCTGCATAAATTCTTTTGCCACTGCATCAAAAGTTGAAGCAGTGGTGCTAGCTGAGTATTGTGGATATAGCGGGAACAATAAAATTCTACGCGCACCTTGCGCTTTTAAATTTTCTAATGCTGAAGCAATGGATGGATTACCATAACGCATGGCAAGCTCTACTTTTACAGGACCCGGGCAAAGATTACTGAGTTTGGTTTGTAAGGCATCACGCTGCCGCTTACTAATTACTAATAGTGGTGAACCTTCATCGGTCCATACTTTTTCATAATCTCCTGACTTAGCTCGAGGCCTAGTGCGCAAAATAATGCCATGTAATATTAACCACCATATAGGTCTTGGAATTTCAACCACACGTGGATCCCAAAGAAACTCAGCTAAGTATTTTCTAATCGCTCGCGGGGTAGGTGCTTCTGGTGTGCCTAGATTGGTAATCAACACACCAAGACAAGTTTTACTGCCGTGCGCATAATTTTTACTGCCTCGAAATATTGGCATGAGTTCTTTGTGTTATTTTTAAAGTTAAGGCGTTAAACTAAGACTACGGTATATTGCAGCCTATAGGCAAAACTTCACGTGCTTTTATAGATGATTTATCTAGTTCAATCTACTGGCCAAGCTAATTCTCTAGGCCACTAAGTCAAGTTGCTGAGCCGTTTGTGCAAAGGGCTGGTACGTGGGAAATGTGCGAGCAAAAACTTCATTTGATCCGCAAGAACTCTGCGGCCTTGTAAATAAATATACTCTGCATGTGTAGGAATAAACGGGATAGCTAACAGCTGTATCCCCGCTTCCTCAGGTGTCTGCCCGGCCTTGTGGTTATTACATCGCTTACAGGCAGTAACGACATTATTCCAAAGGTCTACACCACCTTGGCTGATGGGACGAACATGGTCGCGGGATAATTCACGACGATCAAAGTGTTCGCCACAATATAAACACAAATTTGCATCACGCTTGAATAATGTACGGTTATTAAGCGGGGGGACATAACTGTCATGCAATGACTTGTTATTGCCGTAGGTAGCAATAATTGAATGAACGTCTAGAGTACTTCTAAGGCCACTGCGTGTATTAATACCCCCGTGTATCTTATACATACGCTCACCGCATGTATAAGCCACCTGCCCGACATGATATAGACGCGCAGCATCTTGGTAGTTAATCCATTCCATTGGCATACCAGACACATCCGTGCGTAGTATTTGTAAACTGAGATCAATCACTCTGGTTACTCCAACGATAGCCTTAGGTTGCAAACTGTATAGGTAAACCGCAAAGCATTGCAATTAAAGATTAGACCAGGGAAATGCTACATAATTCTTAAAACCTCAGAAAATATGAGACTAATAGCCAGAGATTGCTTAAAATTACGTCAATAAAGGCTTAGGTATTCAACTCTATACTAGTGTGAGGTTTGATTGGGCAATAACAAATGCACTAGTCGGCTGGCCACCAATTACAGACATTTCACCAATGCTATCGCTAGGATTTAAAGACTCCACAGCCGAGCATCTTCTTGTAAATGCATACCTAAGTGTCCGTCAACAATGACAAACATGGAATGATTTACCTGATCTTTATACAGCAGCATCTCCCCAGGTTTTAATGTCTTACTCGCGCACTGCATCAATAAACCAGAGCATTGTTCTAGATCCACTGCGCCAAATAGACCAAGACGAGACAGAGTGGAAAGTTGACGAGTATCGCCAGGCGCTATAGTCATTTATTAAACCGTGTAGGTTAAAGAATGTACTTTATCCCAATGTTAATAAATATAAAACTCGAATTCAAAACAGTTCCCCTGTTTATTTTGACTTAGCTAAGATAAATAAATATTTTGCACTGTTTGCAGTTTATTAAAGCTGGAAAAATTATTAATCTCTGTCCCAATTTTTATTCTTCTTAAGCTTCTTATCCTTGGATTTATTTTTGTGTTTTTTACGAAATTCTTTACGCTCTTCGGGAGACATACTTTGCCATTTTTCACGTAGTTTTTCTCTTTTCTCAGGCGGCAAGTCATTATACCACTTGTAGCGTTCACGTATTTTATCTTGTTTTTCTGGTGTCATGGTTTGCCAGTTGTGTGTGCCTCGCGATAACTTATTTTGCTTATGTGGAGGTAACTCAGACCATCTACCTTCGAACTTTTTCAACGCCCGCTGTTGCTCTGTACTTAATTCATCCCACGCAATTGGATCTTGCGCATACGAACACACACAAATCATTTGTAAAATAATTATAGTAAGTACTTTGCTCATAGCCTGATTCAGTTTTACTGCCTTTTAACCAGCAACATCTTCTTCTACTAACCAAGTGTAGAATTCTAACTCTTCGTATAGCTCAATCGCATCTTGTGTAGCCACAATCTCAATTGCTTGGGTCTCTTCGGTTTCCACAGGCTGATTAAACTGTGAGGTTACAATTACCACCGCAATTAAAATAGAGAATGCTGTAGCAGCTGCCGTAAATAATTTAGGCAGGTTAAATCTCTTCGATGTTCGTTTAAGTGCATTTTCTCTTGCTGCAATAATGCGTTGACTGGTTTCTGCATCAATACGATTTACAGAATCATCCAAAGCATCACAAGCTTGTGAGACTAGCTTTTCGTCATTCACGTTGCGGTTATCTGTATTCATAAGCTTTCCTCTAATTGTGCGCGTAATAAATGTACGGCTCTTGAGTAATGTTTTTTTACACTTCCTTGCGAGCATTTCATAATCTTTGCCGTTTCTGCAACATCCATACCTTCCCAAGCACGCAGTAAAAAGGCTTGTCTCTGTCGTGGCGATAACTGCTGCAAAAAATGATCAACACGCTCAACCGAGTCTTCTAAATCTGCAACTGCACCTGGACCTAGATCACTGCTAGGGGCATGTTGCACAGGGTCATAGCCATCGTCTTCATCATCCGCATTACCAAACCAACCTCGCCAACGGCTTTGCGTGATGTTTTTGCGGTGGAAATCCATTATGCGATTATTCAGTATCCGATAAAACAATGGAGCCCACTGATCCGCTGGTTTATTGGCATACTTGCTCGCTAACTGCATCATGGCATCCTGCACTATGTCTAAAGCGTCTTCACGGTTTCTCGTCGACAGTTGCGCCATACGAAACGCCCGTCGTTCCGACTTCATTAGAAACTCTTCGAGCTGCTGTGACTGTGTCGAATTCAAACTTTCCTCATTTATTCAGCAGCTAAATTAATTAAATCTTTAAGCATAATCATATACCGTACTGATAGGCTGGCTATCCTTGTGGAAGATCCATAATTCACGGCATAGAATGCCCTTACAATATAAACAACGTATGAGCGCTCATTTGGTTGACATATTCACCTAAGCAAAAGTATTAGATAGTTCACAATGTTAATGTGCTTTATCCACATTATCCTGTAATTAGAAAATTCAGTATAAATTTCAGCTAAATGCAGTTCGATTGAATATTATAATTATAGATATCAGTACTTTAACGGTGTTAAAACCATTTATTAACCCATTCAATGCCATTTGATCCTTATATTTTTACTTCTGCGAGCGATTTTATTCACATAGTTATCCACAAAGATTTATGAATTCACCCTCTGTATTAATCATTGCGCTACCCGTACCGCTATACCAAAGGTTTGAGTACCTACCTGCTAAAGACCTGGATTATAAGCATTACAAAATAGGTACACGAGTGCGTGTGCAGTTTGGGGCTCGCAAGCTAATAGGCCTAATTGTAGATAAAGCTGCCAATAGCTCACTGCCTGTTAATAAACTTAAAACTGTTACAGAAGTATTAGATGATGAGCCTATATTTGATTATGATTTATTATCGTTATTATTCTGGGCTGCAGATTACTATCAACAACCCATAGGTGAAGTCTTATTTACTGCGCTTCCTGCAGTATTGCGTAAGGGTAAATTAATAACTCCCGCAACTAGTACACTTTACAAATTATCGGCTGACCAAAATCTTTATACAGAACTAGGTCGTGCGCCTAAACAACGTTTAATTACTGAACTATTAAGCACTCACCCACAAGGGCTTTCTGCAGAGGCAATCGCCAAGCACATCCCCGGTTGGCGTAGCGCAATGAATGCACTGTTAAATAAAAATCTCGTTGAGAAGACACAGCAAGAAAAATTATTTGAGAGTCCCTCAACAGTAGCCGCTACTGAAAAGCTAAATTTAAATAAAGAGCAGCAACATGCGTATAAAGAATTAACCACTAAGCTTAATAAGTTTAATTGCTGCTTATTAGATGGCGTTACTGGTAGCGGAAAAACCGAAGTTTACTTGTCTTTAGCTAAAGACGTTCTAGCAATAGATAAACAAGTACTTATTCTTGTTCCTGAAATTGGCCTAACACCTCAACTCTTACAACGTATTGAATCACGCTTAGGTGAAAAAGTGCATTTAATGCATTCAGGGTTAAACAATAATGAACGCGCACAAACATGGCTTGCGACTAAAACCAGTAAAGCAAACATAGTAGTTGGCACACGCTCAGCCATTTTCTTGCCGTTTTCAAAACTCGGCTTAATCATCATCGATGAAGAACATGACCTGTCTTTCAAACAACACGAGGGGTTCCTATACAACGCGCGAGATATTGCCGTTTTCCGTGCGAAACAATTAAAAATTCCTATTTTGCTCGGTACTGCTACGCCCTCTTTTGAAACTCAACATAATGTTAACAACCAGCGTTACCAAAAGTTGGTGCTTTCTAAGCGGGCAAAAGACTCCAGTATCCCCGATGTTAAGTTAGTTGATATGCGTTCAAAAGCTTCATCAGATGGTTTATCTAATGAGCTCATACAAGCGATGCAGACTGAGTTAGCTAATGACAATCAAATACTATTATTCCTAAACCGTCGCGGTTACGCGCCAACCATACTCTGCCAAGAATGCGCATGGATTGCAGAATGTTCACGTTGCGATGCACGCATGACATTCTACAAAAACAGAAATATTTTAAAGTGTCACCATTGCCTAAAGGAAGAAAAAGTCCCTGTAAATTGCCCCACATGTAATTCAGATAAATTTTTATGGCTTGGTGAAGGTACACAAAGAATAGAGAATAAATTAAAAGAAATTTTCCCCGATACTACAATCACTCGTATTGACCGTGATAGCACACGCAAAAAAAACTCCTTAGAAGAAAAATTAAATGATATACACGCTGGCAAGTATCAAATCATCATTGGTACACAAATGTTGTCCAAAGGTCATGATTTTCCCAATGTCACTTTAGTCGGCATATTGAATGTTGATCATGGTCTATTCAGCACTGACTTTCGAGCAACCGAACGTCTTGCGCAGTTACTTGTTCAGGTTGCCGGCCGAGCCGGACGAAGTACAAAAAAAGGCAAAGTGTTATTACAAACCTATTTACCCGAGCATCCCTTATTAAATTGCTTGTTAGCAGAAGGTTATGCAGCTTTTAGCCAAGAAGCCTTAAAGATTCGCAAAGAGTGCGCTTTCCCACCCTACACCTTCATGCTTATGGTTCGCGCACGAGCGAATAATATGGGCTTAACACAAAATTTTTTACAGGATGTTAAAGCGATACTGGCAAAAAATAATCTTCGAGGGGTTACGATTTATGGCCCAATTCCAGCATTGATGGAACGTAAGGCTGGAATGTATCAAAGCCAATTAATTATTTTCGCTCAACATAGGAAGTCCATACAACTAAATTTAGCCAATTGGACTCAAGCGATTATCGCACGACCACTCTCCAAGCGAGTACGATGGGATATCGAGGTCGACCCCCTCGAAATGAATTAGGGAAAAGCTAATTTATTCCCTATCATGACTAACGCAAATCTTTTGAAATTCAGTACAATGCAACGCCTTTAAAGCCCCAATCCAGCCTACATGCAAACACAAATAGCTAATCTTATAAGTACCGCAATAGCAAATCTTCAAGCCTCAGGGAGCATCTCTGATGATCTTAGTGCTGATGTGCATGTCACTCGCAGTAAAGATAAAACTCATGGAGACTTCGCCTGCAATGTTGCATTGCAATTAGCAAAACAAGCAAATATGCCGCCACGAGAATTAGCGGAAATGTTACTTGCGAATATACCCGAAGATCCAATTGTGGCAAAAATAGATATTGCTGGACCGGGTTTTCTTAATTTTTATATACAAGAAAATCTACATGGCGAAGTACTGAACACCATCTTAAAGGAGCAAGATGAATACGGTCTAGCTAACACCTATGCGGGCAAAAAAGTGCAGATTGAATTTGTGTCAGCCAATCCTACTGGCCCTTTACATGTTGGTCACGGAAGAGGAGCAGCCTATGGCGCCACCATAGGAAATCTACTCGCTGCTGTAGGCTATGAGGTGCAACGTGAATACTATGTAAATGATGCAGGGCGACAAATCGATATTCTGACTGCATCCGTTTGGCTACGTTACTTAGAATTATGTGATGAAACATTCACATTCCCCAGCAACGCTTACCAAGGTGATTATGTTTGGGATATCGCAGCTACCTTGCACCGAGAACATGGCGATCAATACCTCCACGCTACTCAAGACTGGATGTCTGACTTACCTTCTGATGAACCGCAAGGCGGCGATAAAGAAATTTATATTGATGCCATCATCACTAAAGCTAAAACCCTATTAGACGACGGTGGATACGGCATTTTCACCAAATGTGCATTAGACACGATCACCAATGATATTAAGGATGACTTAGCGCTATTTGGCGTGCATTACGACAATTGGTTTTCAGAAAAATCATTAGTGGCCAATAACAAGGTGCAAACTGCACTGGCAACGCTAGAAGAAAACGGCCACAGCTACGTGAAAGATGATGCAATTTGGTTTCGTAGCACTAACTTTGGCGATGAAAAAGATCGAGTATTAGTCCGTGCTAATGGTACGCATACATACTTTGCATCTGATATCGCTTATCACTTAGACAAATATCAACGTGGTTTTGATAGGCTAATTAATATCTGGGGTGCAGATCATCACGGCTACATAACTCGCGTAAAAGCAGCGGTGCAAGCATTAGGAAAAGATCCGACATGCTTACAGATCCCCTTAGTACAATTTGCTAACTTATATAAAGGCGGCGAAAAATTAGCTATGT
>CAXMUG010000081.1:0-17495 GCA_964196535.1 uncultured Mycobacterium sp.
CAACGATCCATAACTTAAGTGCAGCAGATTTATTTAGCCTTACGCCAAAATTATCTGCTGATGTTCAGCTTAGTAATTTAGACTTAAGTTCTCTAACCGAAACATTTTCCTTTGGCGAAATTACTGGACGATTAGAAGGTTCCATAAATAATTTACAGTTTGTAAGTTGGGCTCCTGTACAATTCGATGCGTGGTTTGGAACTCCAGCTAAAGATAAATCTAGACATAGAATTAGTCAGACCGCAGTAGATAATCTTACACAAGTAGGAAATGGTGGTGCCGATATTTTGTCAAAAAGTTTTCTCAAGTTTTTTGATAGTTTTGGTTACGATAAATTAGGTCTGGGATGTACCTTAAAGAATAACACTTGCAAAATGCGAGGTGTCGATGGAGCAGGTAAAGGTGAAGGTTTTTATATTGTTAAAGGCAGCGGCGTACCACGAATCGATATTGTTGGCTTTACCGATAAAGTGTCTTGGTCCGTGCTAATCGCAAGACTAAATAGAGTGGTAAGTACCAAGGAAGTCATTGTGAACTAGTGTAAAATATGTACTAATTGGCTTGGAACTTAACAATAATCATTAAGGTCTTATGCTTAGTATACAAATTTGGCACAAACTACAGGGTGGAAAAACAATGAAGCATAAGTCGATCTTGAGTAGTTTTCTATTTGGTTTAGCGCTTTCTGCGTGTGTAACCATCAATATATATTTTCCTGCGGCAGCAGCTGAAGATGCGGCACGTGTCATTGTGCGTGATGTGTTAAATGACGAGCAAGTTGAAGTTACTAAAGAGAAGAATGATCGAAGCAGTGTAGAGAATTTAAATAATTTAACATATGTGTTAGCCAGCGCAGTTTTAAATGCATTTATTTCTCCTGCACATGCTGAAGCCAATATAAATATTAATACACCTGCTATTAGCGCATTGCGAGATAGCTTAAAAGTGCGTGCAAGTTCTTTAAAGCCTTATTATGCAAGTGGTGCAGTTGGTTTAACGGCTAATGCGAATGTTCAGATTCGAGATCAGTCATTAATTGCCCTTAAAAGTCGCAATCAAGTTAAGAAATTAGTTGCGGATGAAAATAAGGAACGAGGTGCATTATATGCGGAGATTGCTCGATCTAATGATCATCCTGAATGGGAAGCAGATATACGATCAACCTTTGCACGTGTTTGGGTGGAAGAGGTTGCTGCCGGCACTTGGTATCAAAATGTTGATAGCGCATGGGTGCAAAAATAAACCCACCTTACATTTATAGAATTCATTAGCCATCAAACATAGCTTGTGGCTACCTTTTTATCGCAGAATCCCGATCTTTCGGCCTAACTACCCACTGTTTAAGCAAAATAACAGATAGTCGCAAAGCTATTCCTAGATTAGCTGTATCTGAGCCATAACTGCGTATCTGCTACAATCACTATGGTTAAATTCATAGTAGTCTTAATTCAATAATGTGGTCTTTAAAAGAAAAAATTACTAGCAAGATCTGGGGTGTTGATATCAACACATTACCATGGTGGCAAGGCATCTTGCTCAGTATTGTCCGTTTTATTCATATCATGTTGGATGATTTTTTAGATGGACAATTGAATCTTCGTGCCATGAGTTTGGTATTCACCACTATGCTTTCAATAGTGCCGCTTATTGCTGTGAGTTTTTCTGTGATGAAAGCATTTGGTGTGCACAACCAAATGGAACCCATGTTATTACAATATCTAGCCCCACTCGGTGGTCAAGGTAAAGAGATTGCGCAACAGATTATGGGCTTTGTTGATAATACTAAAGTGGGTTTGTTAAGTGGTGTAGGTTTGGCGTTGTTGTTCGGAATTATTGTTAGGTTAATTAATAAAATTGAAAGTGCTTTTAATTATACCTGGAGAGTGCAGCAGTCAGGCTCATTAGCGAGAAGATTTGGTAATTACCTAAGTGTAATTATGGTGGGTCCAGTCTTGGTATTTGTAGCAATGGGGGTTACCGGTACGGCATTAAATACTTCTATTGCACAAGCAATCATCGCGGTTGAGCCTTTTGGAACTTTATTAAGTTTGGCAACTAAGCTTGTGCCGTATTTGCTAATTATTGCAGCCTTTACCTTTACATATTTGTTTATGCCTAATACTAAAGTTAGGTTCGTGCCTGCATTAATGGGTGGTATAGCAGCGGGGGTGCTGTGGCAGACAGTGGGTTGGGTATTTGCAACGATAATGTCGGCTTCCATATCAACAAGTTATACTGCGATATATTCAAGTTTTGCGTTTTTGTTCGTATTTATGATCTGGCTATGGTGGAGCTGGTTGATATTGCTTGTAGGTTCAAGTGTTGCATTTTATAAACAACATGCTGAATATTTGCACATCAATGCGCATGATTTAGCACTAACCAATAGACAGAAAGAAGAAGTCGCTCTGCAAATAATGGCAATCATAGGTCAACGGTTTTATGCAAATACAGCCCCTGTATCAGTAACAACGTTAGTGAGTTTGCTGCACTTGCCTCAGCAATCTATAGAACAGCAAATTGATTTGCTAGTAGAGCATTGCTTATTAGTAAATATAGACCAAGATGAACTAACATA
Source organism: uncultured Mycobacterium sp. (assembly GCA_964196535.1). Classification (GTDB taxonomy): domain Bacteria; phylum Pseudomonadota; class Gammaproteobacteria; order UBA4575; family UBA4575; genus JABDMD01. The sequence continues at coordinate 2,579 of CAXMUG010000081.1, forward strand.
CACTCCAGCTAGGCCATTAGAAGAGCTAACCTTAAAAGCCGTTGTGGACACTGTGCGTGAGCCGGGTCCAAGTAGCCATATTAAAACTTCATTGAGCACTAACTTTAGCGCTGTTCAGGCTGTACTAAGAAAAGTAGATGAGAGCTTAGACCAAGTGCTTGGAAATAAAACAGTTAAAGATCTTGTTAATGAACTTAATGCAGATGATGATATGCTAGGCGATGCTGTGCAGTGACGTCGATTAGAAAAGTAGAGAGATAAACTAGTATGAGTGAGGAAGCCGTAGAAGAGCTTAAATTAAAGTTAAGAGAATTTGCACAAGTTCGAGATTGGGAGCAATTTCATAGCCCAAAAAACCTATCCATGGCTCTATCTGTTGAGGCTTCAGAATTACTGGAACATTTTCAATGGATGACTGAACAGCAAAGCACTGAACTGACACCGCAGCGTCATGCTGCAGTTGCTTTTGAGATGGCAGATATATTTATATTTTTGTTGAGACTATCAGATCAGTTAAATATAGATCTGATGGAAATGACCAAGCGCAAGATGGAACTCAATGAAAAACGCTATCCAGTCGAAAAAGTTAAAGGTAGCTCAAAAAAATATAATGAATATGATGAAGCATAAGGATATGCTTTTATATAAATGATCCTTTCGAATTAATCTAAAATTTTCTATAAATAATTCAAACTGTGGAAGAACCAATTCAATCGCTTTCTATTGGTGAAAGCACTATAACTATTTTGGGCACCGCTCATGTTTCGCGAGCTAGCGCTGACAAGGCCCAAGAACTAATCGAATCTAAACAGCACGATGTGATCTGCATCGAGCTTTGTCAAAGTCGTTTTAACGCCATGACGGATCCAAATGCACTAGCAAAAATGGATTTATTTGATGTTATACGCAGTGGTAAAGCCAGCATGGTTACCGCAAGTTTGGCGTTAGGGTCATATCAGCAGCGTATAGCGGAACAACTAGGCATTGAGCCTGGTTTAGAAATGAAAACCTCAATTAAGCACGCTAAAGAATTAGATTTGCCATTAGTGGTAATTGATCGTGAAGTAGGTACCACTCTTAAACGTGTCTACCATAATGTTCCATTCTGGAAACGCTTATATATTATTGCAGGTTTGTTCACAAGTGTAGTATCTCGTGAAACGGTTTCCGAAGAAGAAATTGAAAAGCTAAAAACAGGTGATCTATTAGAAACCACATTTGCGCAGTTTTCTGAAGATGCTAAAGATTTATTTGTGCCGTTAATAGACGAGCGTGACAGATATATGACTGCAAAATTACTGCAGGCTATTAAAGATTATCCTGGCAAGAATTTATTGGCAGTAGTGGGTGCAGGACATGTGAAAGGAATGACAAGCTACTTACAAAAAAATTCTGTGGATAGCTTATACAACCCTAACGATGTGATTTCTCAACTAGACGTAATTCCAAAGAAGCGTTCTTGGTTTAAAATAATTCCGTGGCTAATTGTAGCTTTAGTTATTTTTGGATTTTATTTGGGTTTTCAAAAAGGCCCCGATATGGGGTGGAGCTTAATATGGCAGTGGGTAGTAATTAATGGCAGCTTATCTGCTTTGGGCGCTGCGATAGCGGGGGCACATTTATTAACAATAATTACTGCATTTATTGCTGCTCCGATTACTTCTCTGAATCCAACTATAGGGGCAGGCATGGTAACTGCAGCAATGGAATTGTTTATACGTAAACCTACAGTGAATGATTTCAGTGATCTGCGGAAAGACACTTCATCGGCGTGGGGTTGGCGGAAGAACAGAGTAGCAAAAATATTATTAATTTTCGTTTTGAGTTCGTTAGGTTCTGCAATAGGCACCTATGTTGCAGGGTTTAGAATATTTGGACAATTAACTTGATTGCAGTTCATGTGAACGATAGTGGGATCAATAGTTTTCATCTAAATGTTGTGATAAGAAAACATCACTAGATTTGTCAAGATACAGATCTCTTAAACATGTTTTGTTGGTTTGTAAATAAATTGTATCATGGGTTACAAATTCATATGTCCCATAAATTCTATCAATTAAATTTAAAACAACAACTTGTTCGTTGTAGGCTGTTTCTTGGTTAAAGTATTGGCCGATAATTTCAGTTTCATTGAGTCCAAAGTCTCGATTCATCGCAATTATTTGTGCAGCACTTGCTTTCCACATGCAAAACCTTTTCATTTCAGGATATTCGTCTGCAATAGCTTGGTTTGGAATAGCTAAAACGAATAGTAATGTTAAATAAAACCTCAACCTTCTTAACATTGTTAACTCCCAATAATGAGTGGTGCTAACATGATAAACGGCTTAAAAGTTAGAAAGCCAAGTGATATCGCACGATATTATCTAGAGTGTTTAAATTAACTGATGCATGGAAAGTAAATATTATTTTTATAAATGATATGAAATAAATTGATGTGTGTTTAAACGATAAGTGGTGAGCACGTGGATGTGCGAATATGAGATGCATCAGGGATGATGCAACAAATTCAATATTTAACTTGATGACTGCTAACGACCCAAAATGGACATTCGTTATAGGATGAAAAAATTAAACGGCAATCTTTAACTAAAAGGTGTTGCAAAATGAATGGATTACATCATCCAATTTTTTACGCAGTCTTAATGTTGGTAGCTGGCTTAGGGATTCCTATATTCGCAGCATTGAATGCAGAGTTGGGAACAAGATTCCAAAGTTTTGCATTTGCGACAACGATAGCATTCTTGGTAGGTAGCGTAGGTTCTTTATGTTATTTGTTTATGTCTGAAGGTGCTCCAAAGCTTATTCCTATATCGTCAGTTCCATATCATTACTATCTAGGTGGGTTGTTTATTGTTTTTTACAGCCTAACCGTGACTTGGGTTGCTCCCAGGTTTGGGGTTGGGAATGCTATTGCATTTGTATTGTTAGGCCAACTTATCTCAATGGCTGTCATTGATCACTTTGGTTTGTTGGGTGCTTTGCATCATCCAATATCTATTCAACGTCTCGCGGGGCTCTTTATAATGGCAACTGGCATATTTTTAGCTGTACGCAGATAGATGAAATGACCGCTAACGACCCAAGGCGGACATTAAGAAAAACTACCAAAAGATAGGATTAACTATTGGCTTTAATTTATACGTTATTATTGCCTAGATGATTAATTGCAAGTATTAGGAAGCAATAATGCATTATAGCTTTGAAGTTGAAAACATTAGATGTGGCGGATGCGCAAACACTATTACAATGAAATTAACAGAAATAGACGGAGTCAGAGACGTACATGTAGACGTTGACGAGAAGAAAGTTATTGTGAGTGTCGATCCTGTTAGTGATGAAAATATCCGTCAAACTCTTAGTGAAAAACTTGCAAAATTAGGTTATCCAGAAATTGGAGCAATCGGCTCGAATGGTCTCATGACCAAAGCAACGTCTGTGGTCAGTTACGCGATAGGAAAAATATCAAGCAAAAGGCGAGTATATAAATTATATGCTTACGTCCCAAAGCGGACAATATTAAAATTTAGCATTAATGATTTCTATAAACAAAAGAGCTTGAGTTTTTAGCTTCAAGTAGTTTCGTTAGATCAGTTGCAATGTGTGCTGTTTCGTCTAGTAGCACATCGATGAATTTATCATCATCATCTAGTTTGCTTAGATTCTCTTCGGTATCTTTTAACAATTCTTGATATTCAGTGCGTGTGGCTTCCATTCGCTTATATTCTTCTTTTCTTGAGGATTCTAATAAGGAGAGTGCTTTTTGATTTCTGACATCATAATCTAACTGAAAAATTTCAAGAATGGAGTTAAATTTCTCATTAACTTTTACTCTACTACTATGCAGTTTAGATGTTTGATTAATTATCTGAGCATCAATGTCTCCTATATAATGTTTAATCGGAGCAATTGAGCTTGCAGGAAGTGCATTTTTCAATGCACGCTCACCATGTTCTTCATTTTCAAATAGGGTTTTAAAATCGATATCTGGTATTACACCTTGGTGCTGTGTACTGCCTCCATTAATACGAAAGTATTGAGCGATAGTCGCTTTTAATTGTCCAAGTTTTGCATCATCACCTGAACTGAAATTATTTAGATCTACAAGCTGCTGTACCGTGCCTTTACCAAAGGTTGTTTCACCCACAACTATGCCGCGATGGTAGTCTTGAATTGCGCTGGCAACAATTTCAGATGCGGATGCACTAAAACGATCCACCAATACCACTAATGGTCCGTGATAAGAAATGTTTGAGTCTCGATCACGATGGACTTCTATATGTCCACTAGAATCCTGTACCTGCACAATAGGGCCTTCATCAATGAACAGCCCCATTAGCTGTGTAGCTTCAGTAAGAGAGCCGCCACCATTGCTACGTAAATCGAGAATTAAGGCGTCAATTTTTTCTGATTTTAAGTCTGTAAGCAACTTGTCTACATCACGTGTTGTACTTCGGTAGTCTTTCTCACCACGTTGATAGGCAGCAAAATCGATATAAAACGTAGGCACATCGATAACACCAATTTTATAGTTCTGATGATTTTCTTTGATATTAATTACTTCGCTTTTGGCAGCTTGCTCTTCTAGTTTTATTTTATCGCGAGTAATTTTAATTTCTTTTATCTTAGCGGCTTGACCTTCGTCACCAGGTAAAATCTGTAGTTTTACATTGGTACCTTTAGCGCCACGAATAAGCTCAACCACTTCTTCTAAACGCCAACCGACAACATCTTTAAATTCTTTTTCACTTTGCTGCGCAATGCCAACAATTCTATCTGAGCCGTGTAACAAATCACTTAGATCGGCAGGTCCACCAGGGATGACTTTTTCTACAACAGTATATTCACCATCTGTACGTAGTAGTGCACCTATGCCTTCAAGCGAAAGGCTCATTCTAATTTCAAAATTTTCTGAGGTTCTTGGTGATAAATAATTAGTGTGAGGCTCCAAAGTACTGGTAAATGCGTTAATAAAAAGCTGGTATACATCTTCTGCATCAATTTGCTCACTGCGCTTAGCAATACCTTTGTATCGTTTTTCTAAGGTTTCTTTGATTTCAGATGGATTTTTATCTGCAAGCCTTAAGGTGAGTACGTCGTTCTTAATGCGTTTTCGCCATATTTCATTGAGTTCATGATTGCTGTATGCCCAAGCTAATTCAGAACGGTCGATGATGAGTTCTTCGTCAACCTTAAAGTCATATTTTGTTTTTAATTGGTCTAAGGAAAATAAAACACGTTCTTCTACGCGAGCTTGGTAGAGTCGGAACATTTGAAACGGTGGGCTTAATTCTGTTTTAGAAATTGCATCGTCAAGCTTAAAGCGAAAAATTTGAAAGCTATCAATATCTTTCTGATAGAAATAACTACGATTAGGGTCTAGTGCTTCAATATAAGCAGCTAAGATTTCATCTGATAATGAATTATCTATATTGAAATCTTTATAGTGGTACTTATCTAGAAAATGGGTAATTAGCTTGGTGGCGCGATAATGTTGTTTTTCAGGCGCTAAGACATCACTTGTAGTGCTATATGAATAACTTGCTGCGAATAGTGTGATTGCAGTTGCAAGCAAAAGGGTTAAATTTTTAGTTAATTTTCTCAAGATAGTTTTCTTATTAATGAATGTAGATAGGGAGTTTTCTCAAAATCTAGAGATTCTAAATTGTGGTAATAAAAGACTAAAATATGTACGCAAACTAAACGAACGGTTCGGCCTTGTTGTGCTTATTTCAGCTGTGAATTCCAGTATATATTTGTAAGCGATTGATTGTAAGAACTATATTTAACTTGCTATGCTTTTACTGTTAAAGGAAGCATGAAGGGCTGACCAAAAGCGATAAACTGAGTAAAGCAATTGCTTGTGACAGCTAATGTAATGCTAGCTACTTAAAGGCCATAAAACTAAAAGAAAAATCCATTGAATACAGATAATACGATCGTAATTGGCAAGAGTGATGAGGTGCAGCGCCTGTACCTAAACCGAGCCAACCGACACGGGCTGATTGCAGGCGCCACTGGCACGGGTAAGACAGTAACCTTGCAGATCCTCGCTGAAGGTTTTTCTCAGGCGGGAGTGCCAGTATTCGCAGCTGATATTAAAGGTGATTTGAGCGGAATTAGCCAAGCTATAGAGGAGAGGTCAAAGCTTGTTGAGCGAGCTGCAAAGACTGGGGTGGAGGGCTATACACCACGAGGTTTTCCGACAGTATTTTGGGATATTTTTGGCAAACAAGGCCACCCCCCATGCGCACCACAATTTCTGAAATGGGCCCGCTATTGTTATCTAGGTTACTAGATTTAAATGACACGCAGGAAGGCGTTCTGAATATTGCCTTTAAATTGGCTGATAACAAAGGATTATTACTATTAGATTTCAGTGACTTGCGAGCAATACTTAATCACGTTGGCGAGAACTCTGCAGCATTAACGGTCGATTATGGCAACGTTAGTAAGCAATCAATTGGTGCAATTCAACGACGCTTATTGGTGCTTGAACAACAAGGCGCTAAGAACTTCTTTGGTGAGCCTGCTCTAGAGCTAAAAGATTTAATGCGCTGCACAGAGGATGGTAAAGGCTATATCAATTTATTTGCTGCAGATAAACTGATGCAAAATCCAAGGCTATACTCAACATTCTTGTTATGGCTGCTTTCAGAGTTATTTGAAGAACTGCCGGAAGTAGGTGACCCAGATAAGCCAAAAATGGTGTTTTTCTTTGATGAAGCCCATTTGCTATTCAACGATGCACCAAAAGCTTTGACACAAAAAGTAGAGCAGGTGGTGCGCTTAATACGCTCTAAAGGTATCGGTGTCTATTTTGTTACACAGAACCCTATTGATGTGCCAGATGAAGTATTGGGACAATTAGGTAATCGAATTCAGCATGCTTTGCGGGCTTATACACCGCGAGATAAGAAAGCGGTAAAGGCAGCTGCAACTACGTTTAGAGAAAATCCCGATCTTGATACCGAAAAAGTCATTACAGAATTAGGTGTTGGTGAAGCATTGGTATCTGTGCTTGATCCGGATGGTGTGCCTACCATTGTGCAGCAAACCAAGATTCGTCCTCCTGAATCACGTATGGGTCCTGCGACTAATCCAGAACGCAAAACTGTTTTTGAACAAAGTCCAATTAAAGGTGTGTATGACACAAAAGTAGATCGCGAAAGTGCCTCAGAAAAATTAAAGGCGCGTACGGAAGAGGCTACTAAAGAAGCAGAAAAGCAAGCGAATAAGGAAAGAGAGTGCAAAGCTAACAAGCCTAAAGCTACTAAGACAACTCGCAAAAAACGCAGCTCTAGAGAGACTACTACGCAAACAGTAGTTAAGAGTGCAACTAAAGTGGTTACTTCGCGTTTAGGTCAATCTATTATTCGTGGAATCATGGGCTCTATACTTAAAGGCAGATAATTTTTAGTTTATTATGCTATTAACTTAGCTGCACTTTGTAATGCTTCAAGACGTGAGTCTACTTGATAATTTTGCTTTACCAATTTTAATACTCCTATTCTGTCTAGAAGTGTCGCAACTTGTCCTGTCATGCCCACTAGCAAAACACTTTTGTTTGTATTGTTGGCGTCGCCAATCATATCGTGTATAGATTTTGATGTAGTGTAATCAACAAGTGGTACGGCTGTGAAGTCTAAAATTAATACATCGTATCTATCATATGTTGCAAGACGTTTTACCATGTCTTTTGCTGCACCAAAACTAAGTGGACCGCTTAAATGGTATAGCAGAATTCGCCCATTGGCTTGTTGCAAAATTTTACTTTCCTCATTGGATAGTGGTGTTTCATCATCAGGTTGAGTAATAATTTTTATGCTTTTAGATTGTAGAGCAGACATTCGGTTAACTAGTATTAAACTAGCAGAAACAACTCCTACTGCAACTGCAGTGATTAAATCCACAAAGACAGTAAAAAATAAAACCGTAAACATTAAAAATGCAGAGGTGCGTGGTACATATTTAAGGTGTTTTAAAAAGTCCCAGTCAATAATGTCTATGCCAACTTTGAAGAGTATTCCTGCAAGTACGGCATGCGGAATATCTTTTGCGAAAGCACCTGCACCTAGCACGATAGCTAATAAGATTAATGCATGTAAAATTCCTGAAATTTTTGTTTGTCCACCTGCGTTAATATTCACAACGGTACGCATGGTTGCTCCTGCACCAGGCAACCCGCCAAAAATACCCGCAAAAGTGTTGCCAATGCCTTGGCCGATAAGCTCTTTATCAGAGTCGTGATGTGTTCTTGTTAAGTTGTCTGCTACTAAAGAGGTTAATAAAGAATCAATAGAACCTAATGCGGCAAGTACTAAGGCCGACTTAACCATATCTATAATTAGAGAAACTTCAAAAGTTGGCATTTGCGGTGAAGGGAATCCGGTAGGGATGCTTCCTAAAGTCGTTGCAACTTTATCTGGAAATAAAAATAGAAAGATTAATGTGCCACAGATTAGCGCTAACAATGGTGCTGGAATGATTCGATTAATTTTATTGGGTAAAAAGCTGGTAATAAGCAATGAAATCACACCTAAAATCATCGCTTGATTGATAGGATTTTGAATAAATTCTGGCAATGCTTTTAAAGATGCATTAATGCCACCAGGAGGTGTCGCGTAACCGAAAAATGCAGGTAATTGCAAAATAATAATAATTACCCCAATACCTGTCATAAAACCTGAGATCACAGGAAAGGGAACCAGGGCAATGTATTTTCCAAGCTTTAAAGCACCAAATAATATTTGAAAAAGCCCACCCATCATCACAACGGTGAAAGCCAGTGCAGGGCCCATTACTGGATCATAAGCCGTGTATTGAGTAAAGGTCGCGGCCATGACAACGGTCATAGGTCCAGTTGGGCCAGAGATTTGAGAAGGTGTTCCGCCAAAGAGCGCGGCAAATAAGCCTACAAATATTGCGCCATACATGCCAGCGATTGGGCCAGCACCAGAAGAAACACCAAAGGCAAGGGCAAGAGGCAAAGCAATAATTGCAGCAGTTATGCCTCCGTAGATATCACCACGAAGGTTATTGGTTTGCAAACCCATCACTCAAGATGCTCCCTAATTATTCCAAAGGATGTTTACAGGCTAACTTGTTTCAGGCTAAAAAGACAAACCCTTTATGATTCTATCAAGACCTTCATCAATAATTTGATCCGATAGAGCACCATATGACAGCCGCAAATAACATCCGGTTTTAATACCAAAAGCAGAGCCAGGAATAGTGGCTACGCCATGTTTTTCTATTAGTGTTTCAGCAAGTTGCATGTCCTCTTGCTTAGAGTCAATATTGAGTAAAGTATAAAAAGCACCCTCTGATGTGGGTTTCATTTTCAAACAAGACAAGTTGTTTAATTTTCTTAGTACTAATTCTCGTTTGCTAGACATTGCATTTCTTTTATCTTGTAAATATTCGGCATTAGTACTTAAGGCGCCCACAGCAGCATGTTGTGAAATCACAGGAGGTGAAATGAGAATAGTGTCTTGTATTTTCTTTACTGCGGGTAGTAAATGTTCTGGTATCACCATGTAACCAATGCGCCAACCTGCAAATCCATAACCTTTAGAGAACGAGAATAATGAGATAGTGTGTTGTTGTGTGTTCTGATGTGAGGCACTAGAAAAATGCTGATGTTGTTCGTAGTAGAAATCTTCATAGGCTTCATCGCTTATATGATAAATATTATGTTCTTTACATAGTTGATTAATTTCTAGTAATTCTTGTTGTGTGTACACAGCGCCACTTGGGTTATTTGGGCTAATAGTAACAATCGCTTTTGTTTTATCATTAATCGCAGATTTTATCTTTTCTATATTTAAATGAAAATTTTCATTGCATGAAACTAATACCGGTTTGCAGCGCTCCATCATCAAAGACATTTCATGATTGAAGTAATAGGGGAGAGGTAAAATCACTTCATCTCCAGGATCGGTGATGGCCAAGATTGCTGTGTTGAATGCCATGTTGGATCCTGCTGTCACGATCACAGCGTTACTTGAATCTATTTCAATACCATTGACTACTTTTAATTTGTTAATCAATGCCTGTTGTAGCTCGGGGATGCCTTCTACAGGGCCATATCGATTAATCGATTCATTTGGCAAACACTTTTGCACATTGTTAAATGCTTCTGCAGGTGGCCCATAAAATGCAATACCCTGACCAAATGAGATCGTGCCAGGGTTATTACGTGTCAATTCGCCTATATAAGGAATAATGGGGCTTTGAACAGCGTCCAGACGTTTACTATTTTTCATATTGTGTGAGCGGGTATTAGATTGTTATGCGTCGATATATATCTGAGACTTTATAAGGCAGCTTATCGACATGATCAATTACAGCAAAATTAACTGCACCATACATATGTTGTAAGTAATCCATCGCCTCATTGTCAATGGTAATGCAGAAAGGATGTATGCCCAAAAACTTTGCTTCGATTAATGCGCGTCGTGTGTCTTCAATGCCATAAGGACCTCGGTAACCATCCTGGTCATCGGGACGACCATCAGAAAGAGTAATTAAGAGTTTAGTTCGGGCTTCTACTTTATGCAGAAGCTTTGTGAGATGTCGTGTAGCTGCACCCATACGAGTGTAATCCTGCGGTTCTATACCACTGATACGTGCTTTAACATCACTACTATATTCTTCATCAAATTCTTTTACTTTGTATAATTCGCAACGTTCATGGGTTACACCAGAAAACCCATAAATGGCGTAGCGATCACCAAGAATTTCAAGAGATTCACAAAGTAAAACTAATGCTTCGCGTTCCATTTCATTAATCCAGCCAGCAGTTGAACTACTCATATCAACCATAAACATCACTGCAATGTTCCGATCAATTTTGCGCGACTTGGTAAATAGATTTTGTGAAGCTTCCATGCCTATCTTGGTGTCAGAGTACGCTTCTATGACCGCATCAAGATCAATGTCGTCTCCAAAGGCTTGACGTTTCATGCGTTTGTCATCTTCGCGTAACGCCTCAAAGGTTCTGCGTAGGTGTTTTAGTAATCCTCGGTGTTTATGTAGGGTGTTGTTAACAAAGTTATTATGAATAGGTCGAATTTCAACTTCTTTTAGGTGGCACCATTCTTTTCGATATTTTTGTCGAGAGTGATCCCATTCGTCATATAGAAATATATCTTTGCTAATCTCTATAGCATTGTTATTTGTACTCTCTTCAAGTTCTACTTCCTTGTCACTATGAGCATCCATTGCATCTATTAAATAATCATCAGGTATTTCGCCAAAATCTTGCAATATTGATGCGAGAAGTTGTTGTATATCTTCAGGGGTCTCAATGGCTTTTCCCTCCAACTGCAACTCTATTTTAAAACCGTCTGGCATGGAATCATCTTCAATATTTTTAACGGAAAATCTTTTTTCTCCTGTCTCGACAATTGATTCATCTGCTACTTCACCGAATTCATTTTCGGTGTTTTGGCGGTTGGATTCTCCCAACTCTTGTTGTAGACGAATAAGCTTATCTGCTAAAGCTTGTTTTTCTTTTCGCGCCCTAGATTCAATGACTACGCGTGCTTCATGTGGGTTTAAAGATCCTTGATAAAATTTATCTGAAGGAGCATATTCATCTTTGTATACAGCTTCTAAGAAAAACATGCTGTCTTGCACAGTAGTATTCGGTTCTTTTAGTTTTTCAATCGCTCTTAACCAGGCTTTAGAAAGTTTTAATGAGTTTTCTTGGTTGTTTAGTTTTTCATTTAGCGCTTTCATTGCTCTCGCTATACCAGGTAATTCTCTTTCTATGTGAGCGTCAAGTCGTATTGTCTCAAGTTTATGAAATAAGGAGAGTGCACGCTCGGGATCTTTAAACATTTTAATTAATGTTTCCACATTCATACGCCAGGTGCCGTACCAAGTTTGTGCCCATTGGTGTACTACCATGGCTTTGTATAACGTAAAATTGTCTTCTCGTTTGCTAAATTGTGAGGATATTCCAGGCAATCTTATAGATTCAGTATCAGTGTAAAAAATGTCACTTGCTTCAATGCCTAAATATCTTCCACTAAGTCCCATAATAAAGCTTTCTAAAATTCGAGACATTTCATCTAAAGTTACTGTGCTTGGAGCAAGAGTAAGCGACTGAATATAGGCATCAACGTTGTGCATGGTATTAATGCAATCATCGAGACCTTTTTCGTTATATATTGCTAATAATTTACCAATCCAATCAGCCCAATTTTCTTCATCTACTAGTTTTAGGCTTCGCGGTGCAAATTGACAAAAGTTAAAAGCCAACTCAATACTGGTGTTGCATAATATTTCTACAGAATTTAAAAATCGGTCTTGATCGACTTTAGCAAATTCTGCAAGTTCTTTGGCGGGCTCAAATACGCTGCGACGAGATGAAATTATTTGGCTAAGTAATAACTCCATTCGAAGCTGAAGTTCACGTACTCCCATTCCTCCATAGCTCGCACTTGCAGTTAGTCCGCCTTGTCGTTCTAAAGACTTAATATGTCCGCCATCTTTACTGTAAGCGGGTATTTCGTATTGCTCTTCGCCGTCTTTACCTAAGATTTTCTTCCATTGTTTTTTCCAGAACATAACGAATAACTTTCAGACAGTCTTTTTCAACAAATAATCTTTTGCTTGATTAATTTTTGCGGCTAAATAGTCATTGCCGCCACGATCAGGATGCATTTTCTGAATCAATTTCCGATGTGCTTCGATGACTTCTTCTTCCGTTGCGTTGTCATCAACACCTAGAACTCGATGCGCTTCTTCTTTAGTCATCTTAGTATCTTGATTTGTGCTGCTTGCTTGACCACTTGTTTCAGAATTATTTATGGGTGTATTTGTAAATAGGTTTTTAAAGAGTGGAACAAACTTCAATAAACCAGAAAATTTCTGAAGCGAAGCCACCGCGGCCCCGATAATGGCAAATAATGGATGAAGTCTTCCTGTAATTGCGAGACCAATTAATACTATTGCAGCAAGGACTAATAATCCTTGAATTTGCTTATTTTTGGGTTGCTTACGAATCCAGCGTAGGAATAATAAAATTCCTATAATCCCAGCTATGATTAAGATTTGGTTCATGAAGGTAGATTTAATGACAAATTGTAGTATGTAGGTTTGCCTATCAGATTACAGAATTTATATAAAATATTTTGCTTAGTTTAACCCAAATGCACTTTTTGATCGTTTAAGCATGTAAATCTAGTGGAAAAATAAAGGATTAACTATGAAACGACTCAAATTCATATCAGCATTTATTGTAAGTTTAATGATCAGTCTATTTGTTGGGCAGGTGGGTGCCACTTCTCATGAGGGAGAGATCAAAAGTACTATTCAAGATCAATCTGAAGTTGCAGTAACCATCTATAACGGACAGTTAGCACTGGTAAAAGATCTTCGCACTATTCGTTTAGACAGCGGCTTTAATAAGCTAGCTTTTCGTGAGGTGAGTGCACAAATGCGCCCGGAAACCGCCTTGCTAAGAAGTCTAAATTATCCTCATGGCTTTTATCTGATTGAACAAAATTTCGACTTCGATCTTTTAACCCCACAGAAGCTATTAGAAAAATATGTGGGTAAAAAAGTGCGAGTAGTAAAAACTCATCCAATAACCGGTAAAGAGAGCATGCTAGATGCCGTGGTGTTGAGTGTGAATAATGGAGTGGTATTGGGCATTGGTGATCGCATTGAAACAGGTGTGCCAGGACGTATTGTTTTTGATGAAGTTCCTGGTAATTTGCGTGATCGACCGACTTTGGTGATGCAATTAAATAGTGCAACTTCAAAGCCGCAGCAACTGCAACTTAGTTACTTAACGGGCGGTTTATCTTGGAAAGCAGATTATGTGGCTGAATTGGATGAATCGGATGAGTTTGTTGATCTTACAGGTTGGGTTACCCTCACAAATCAAAGTGGTGCTACTTATAAGAATGCAAAATTACAGTTAGTAGCAGGAGATGTAAATCGTGTTCAGAATGAATATAGAGAGGTTAAAAGAAAATTTGAAGCGCTAGCAGAAGAGTCAATGGCTGCGGATGCAGACATGGTCGAAGAAGCTTTATTTGAATATCATCTTTATACTTTACAGCGTCCTACAACGATTGCAGAAAATCAAACTAAACAAGTGTCTTTGCTTAGTGCCACAAAAATTCCTGTTAAGAAAGAGTTTTTGCTTAAAGGCCAAAATTATTACTATCAAAGTTCTCATGGCTCGATTGGCCAAAAATTAAAAGTGGGTGTGTTTGTAAAGTTTGAAAACAAAGAAGAATCTAATCTTGGTATGCCTTTGCCAAAAGGTGTGGTGCGCGTTTATAAAAATGATAAATCAGGCAATGCACAGTTTGTTGGTGAAGATCGCATTGACCACACGCCAAAAAATGAAGAAATTAAATTAAAACTGGGTGATGCTTTTGATCTGACAGCAGATAAAAAGCAAACTAACTTCAAGAAAGCAACCGCTATCGGAAAATATAGTCAAGCTTATACCGTAAGTTTTGAAATTGTATTGAAAAATGCAAAAGATGAAGAAGTGGAAGTGGTTGTTCAAGAGCCTATCCCGGGGGATTGGAAAATGCGGCAAGAGAGTCATGCGCATGAAAAAGTAGCTGCTGGCACCGCAGAATGGAGAATTAAAGTTCCTGCTGAAGGTAAGACAAAACTAAGTTACGATGTACTAGTTCGTTACTAATGATAAGTTCTTAAATACATGTATAACGCTAAACCTATGGATTGGCTGGGTATGATTGCCTTAGTCATCATGTTTGGTAGTGCATTCATGCTTACTAAAATTTCAGTGCAGGAGTATCCGCCTATAGTAGTAGCAGGTGGAAGGATTATCATTGCAGCAATTGTTTTAATTATCTTATCTATATTTCGCAAAGATTCGTTTGCATTTTTAAAAAATCATTGGTTGCTTTTAATTGCT
>CAXMUG010000082.1:0-11012 GCA_964196535.1 uncultured Mycobacterium sp.
AGTAAATCCCCAATAAAACAAACCACAAAACAATCCCTATAATTATTGATTTTGCCTTTGGGTCATTGATTAAAAAATATGGGCCTAATATTCCGGTGATTAGAGTTGCAGGTAATCCGAGACCAAGAGCAATTAGAACTCTTACAAATTGTCCGTATGAATATATATAGCTAACCTGTCCATAAAAGAACGCAACAAGCAGTGTAAGAATTATCCAATTATCCATTTCATATTGATAATTATTCTATTATTCCTTTATATGTCGAGTGTCATGTCTGCTTTCGGCCAATAGCGGACATTTCTAAATGGTTTAAGTTTGAAGACCTACATCCCATTTTTCGGTAAATACAAACTCAGAAATCTTCCTTCTTGCTCTAGGTGTTTGATCACGTTCACTCAACTCATCTGAAGTATTCTCACTCAAATCCGAATACCCAATCGCAAAAGCAGTAAGTACTCCATAATCATTGGGGATGTTATAAGCTTGTTTTGCACTTTCTGGTTCGATCCCAATTATTTGGTGCACCGAAATTCCTCGAGAGGTAGCTTCAAATGATAAATGCGAAACCGCTGCACCTAAATCATGAATAGCAGCTTTATTTTCTTTGCCATTTTTATCAAATACTAGATGCGTTACTCCTAACACTAAGGCACTGGCATGTTTTGCCCATTCTTGATTAGCTGGTACTAAACACGAAAGCAACTTTTCAAACTCTTGTGATTGATCTTTAGGAGCCATAATGAAACGCCAAGGCTGCTCATTATAAGAAGAAGGTGCCCAGCGAGCTGCTTCAAATAGCGAAAGTAAATTTTCTTTAGAAACCAACCGATCTGCAAATTTGTACGGGCTCCATCGATTTGTAATGAGTTCGTGTATAGGGTGGTCGGTATTCGCTTTTTTAATCATGATTAGTTCCAGGTTTTAATCGACGTAAGTGCTGTGTTGATGAATGGGTTCGTAATGAGGTTGCCCGCTGAGTAGCATAATATGCGTATCTTCAGCACCATTTATCTGCAAAGCATTGTCATCTTCAAAATAATAGGCGTCTCCAGTTTTAACAGTTTGATTATCTATTTGAATATCACCGTCTACTACATATACAAATCCACGTTGCTGAGTTGGAATATGCACGTTGTATTGTGATGTTTTCTCAAACGTTACATCCAAATATTGCACAGGAGTGTGTAACTGAATACCCACTTTTTCGCCAACAATCGTTCGCACGCGAACACCATTAATTATTTGTTCTGGAATATTTTCTGCGTCTACTTGTTGATAGGCTGGTTCAATTTGCTTTAGTTTACGTGGTAAATTGACCCACAGCTGTATACCAGTGCTTGTAATGTTTTTTGCAGGTATTTCTGAATGCACAATTCCTTTGCCTGCTGTAAAACGCTGTGCACCTCCTGCATAAACGGTAGATTGATTATTTAAATTATCTTTGTGTTCAACACTACCTGTAAATAGATAAGATACTGCTTCAAATCCACGATGGGGATGTTCTGGAAAACCAGATCCGGGTGTTAGTTCAAAATGATCCCATAATACAAACGGATCGTAGTTCATTAGATCAGCACGAATTGGAAACTGTCTTTTCACTTTTACACCGTTACCTTCCATGGTTTCTACGGCCGAAGAAATTTTATATGTGGTCATATTCATTTCAAAACTCTTTTTTATGATTTGCGAAAGGCATATGTACCGCTGCCTAATAAAGCTTGTACTGCAAGCGCTATGGTTAGAAATAAAGGATATTCCCAACCACCACCTTCATTAGAAAATAACCAACCTGCACCAAAGTGTGCCCAAGTTGCGCCAAGTGTAATCGGAATTAATGCAAGTGCCGCGCTGCGTGTATAGAAGCCTATAATTAATGCAACACCAGTAATTACTTCAACAATAAATACGATGTAAGCAAATGGTCCAGGTAAGCCAATAGATGCAAAAAATTGTGCAGTTCCAGGCAAAGTAAAAACCATCAGTTTTAGATAAGCACTATGCGCAAGGATTACGATGCCTAAGCTGATCCTAAGCAACATTGCGCCATAATTGTTGGATGTGTTCGCATTCATATAGTGTTCTCCGTAGTTCAATCAGTTGATGTGGCTACATTAGCGCTTGCATAAATGCATGTGAATCAGCAATATATGCAAAAATAACTTGCACAAATGCAAATGATCGATTGGAACGATATTCCTTATTTTCTAGCGGTAGCTGACAGTGGAACCCTTACAGGTGCTGCACAAAAGCTCACTGTTAATCACTCAACAGTATTCAGACGCATTAATACGCTTGAGGAAAAGCTAGGTTTACGATTGTTCGATCGTTTACCGTATGGTTATTCACTCACCGAGGCAGGGTCATCAGTTGTAGAACATGCTCGAATGGCTGAAAGTTCAATACATAGTTTTGAGCGCGCTGTTGCTGGAAAGGATTATCAACTATCTGGAGAAATTCGAATTACGGCTCCACCCACTCTTGCAATAACTTACTTAGTACCCTGTATTGCAAAATTCCGTACTAAGCATTCAGGCATTAAGATTGATCTGATTGTCAGTGATGCAGAACACGATCTTTCCCGACGTGAAGCAGACCTCGCTTTACGCGCAACAAACAAACCACCTGAATATTTAATTGGACGCAGGATTTGCGAATTGTTCTGGCATGCTTATGCAAGTAAACGCTATTTGGAAAAGCATGGTAGGCCACAAAAGACACAAGACTTAATTCATCACAAGCTTGTGGGGGCTGAAGAATCATTACTTCGAGTCGATGCTTATAAATGGTTTGCAGAAAATTATCCAGCTGAAAATTTTGTTTGTAGCGCAAATGACATGATAACGATTTCTTCACTATGTGCACAAAATTTGGGAATTACCTTACTACCCTCAGATTATACTGAGCACAAGCTTGTAAAATTATTTAAAATCAAACCAGAAATTTGTTCTGAATTATGGATACTCACTCATCCAGACTTACGACATGTCGTACGGATAAGAGCATTTAGTGACTTTCTATATGAATATATGAGCAAACAAGAATTATAACTCGCTTAAATTACCAGCCTTCACATAACAATAAGGCATCTGTTTAATCGAACAACTACGTTTTCCATAGTCGTATTGAATGTCCGCTTTGGATCGTCAGCGGGTATTAAGTAAGAATTGAATCGGTTGCATCGCCCCTAATGCACCTCATGTTCGCACATCCATCTGCTCACGCTCAGGTGGCACTAACTCAGGTACGGCAGCTAGCAGTTTCTTTGTATACTCATGCTGAGGATTGGTTAGCACCTGCACTACCTCGCCTTCTTCTACAATTTTTCCCTGATACATCACCGCAACACTGTCTGCAAAATAAGCAACGACGGACATATTGTGAGTAATAAATAAATAGCTAATCCCTAAACGCGCCTGTAATTCATTTAGTAAATCTAAAATCTGCGCCTGTACGGAAACATCTAAAGCACTAGTAGGTTCATCGCAAATAATTATTTTAGGATTTACCGCTAACGCTCTAGCTATACAAATGCGTTGTCTTTGCCCACCCGAAAACTCATGCGGATACCGTAAGTGAGCATCTTTTAATAAACCCACTTGTTGTAATAGTTCTAGCACCCTTGCTTTTCGTGTTTCTGAATTTTTCAACACATTAAGCGCTTTCATACCTTCCTCAATAATATCTCCCACCAACATTCGTGGGTTCATCGAAGAATAAGGATCTTGAAAAACAATTTGTAGATTAGTTCGCTGCTCTAGTAACTGTTGCTTATCAATCTCATGAATTGGCAATCCTAAGTACAAAACTTCACCTGAAGTGGGCTGCACTAAACGTAAAATACCTTTACCAACTGTGGTCTTTCCACTTCCCGACTCACCCACTAGCGCAACGGTTTTACCGGGTGGAATTTCTAGCGAAACACCATCAACAGCCTTCACATAGCCAACTGTGCGTTTAAATATTCCTTTTTTTATCGGAAAATGCACTTTTAAATCTGTAACACGCAAACTATCTTTTTCTGTGACCTGTTGATCTACAATTTTTTCAGTTTTATTTGTTGCCAACAAAGGCTTGCCGCGCTTCTCTATTGCTGGCAAAGCAGCAAATAATTCCCAGCTATAATCATGCTGAGGATTAGAGAAAAATATTTCATTGCTCGATTGCTCTACAATCTTGCCTTGCTTCATAACCGCAACGTGATCCGCTACCTGCTTCACCACCCCTAAGTCATGAGTAATAAACAAGATCGCCATTTTAAATTTCTGTTGCAGCTCATTAATTAAGTCTAAGACACGAGCTTGAATGGTTACATCCAAAGCAGTGGTAGGCTCATCTGCAATTAATAATTTTGGTTCGCATGCCAGTGCAATCGCTATCATCACGCGCTGCTTCATACCGCCGGAAAGTTCATGCGCAAAAGTATCTATTGTATGTGCAGGATTTTTAATATTTACTGCATCTAATAAATCTAATGCTCGCTGCCTTGCTTGCGCTTTGCTCATCCCCTTATGACGAATCAACACTTCTGATATTTGTTTGCCTACTTTGACTACAGGATTAAGTGATGTCATAGGTTCTTGAAAGATCATTGAAATGCCACTGCCGCGAATATCACGCATCTCACGTTCTGGAAGTGCCAATAAATCTTGACTGCCAAAGTAAACTGAACCCGTAGTTACTCGCGCCGCTTCTGGAAGCAAACGTATGGTAGATAGCGCAGTAATAGACTTTCCACTACCTGATTCTCCTACTAACGCAAATGTCTCTCCCTCATTAACTTCAAAACTTACACCATCCAGCACAGTCAACTTGCGACCTCCTGTTTCAAAAACAGTACTAATGTTCTCGACACGTAACAGCGGGGAGGATTTATTTTGTTTATTTTGGTCAGGCATATTTATTGTTTGGCTATTCTGGGATCTAGTGCATCACGCACTACATCGGCAAATAAATTTGCGAACAACACCATCGTAAACATAAAAAACAAAGAAGCTGCTAATGACCACCACACGATAGGCTCACGCGCCATTTCAAGTCGCGCACTGTTAATCATATTGCCCCAACTATTCATGGTTGGATCAACCCCTATATTGATATAAGACAACACTGCCTCAGCTAAAACTAAGCCACTAAAATCAAGCACTATGGTAATTAACACGATATGCATCATATTAGGCAAAATATGGCGGAATATAGTTTGCGCTGGACCCACACCAAATGCAGATGCTGCTTGAACAAAGTCAACTTCACGCAACTTAAGTGTTTCAGCACGTAATAGTCGGCACAAACCTGTCCAACTAGTTAGACCTAAAATAAGACACAAGAATAACAAACGTAGATCTGCTCGCTGAGTAAGACTAGCAAACTCCTCGGCATGTTTTCCCATATAAACATTTAGCATCAATACTGCTGCTGCAATTAATAGCACTCCAGGAATTGAATTCAATGTGGTGTACAGATACTGAATCACATCATCAATCCAACCACGGAAGTAACCCGCCATAATTCCCAAAGTAATCGCAAACGGCAGCATTAACAATGTTGTTAACGTACCAATTACAACACCCGTGCGAATACTCTTTAATGCTTGATATAAAACATCTTCTCCAACTTTATCTGTACCTAATACATGATATTTAGTTGCCCACTCTGCTCCAACCAATAACACTGCCAACATGACCGCCAATGTTATCGAAATGGTTCGCCAAGGAACATCTGATTCACCGCTCACGATATTTTTAATTACAGTAGAAAATGATTTATTAGCACGAACCGACAAGATCAAACACAGCATAATCATCAGCACCAACCAAACAACAAATGCCTTAACAATTCCTGTAACTGCTAAGTTTAAGATATCCGCACTTTTTTCTTGCTCAGGATTGTCCAGATGAACGCCACCCCAAGATAGACGCGGATACTCTCGTATTTTTGTCCCATCCTCTAATTGCACTGTTTCCTTAGCAAATAGATAAGCCGCAAATGGTGCTGAGTATGTTTTCTCGGTGCTATTCCGAATTTCAACAACAATTTGATCAAATATACTTTGTATTTCACCGCTATATTGAGACTCACTATCAGCTGATGAGTTTTTAATTTTTGGATGGAAGTGCATCGAATCAAGAATACCGATACTGATGTAAAGCAATAGCACTATCATCGAGATCACACCAGCCTTACTACGCACCACTTGTCTCCAAGGTTTACGTAAATGCGGTTTGCGCATGGCATACATAAAGAAAGCGAAAATCACGAACACTAATCCAATAATTAGCACATCCGTAATTAAGAATACTGGTTTACCAAACATGTTAATTAAGCCCCACTGCTAGTTTAGCCTTACTCTGGGATCAACCACAGTGTATGAAATGTCTGTTAACAGTAGACCAATAATGTATAAAACTGCACCCAAAAATACCATCGAACGTACAATTGAAAAATCCTGTCTATTAATCGCATCGATTGTGTAACTACCTAATCCTGGTATACCAAAAAACGATTCCGTAATCAGGCTCCCCATAAATAGCAACGGCAGGATTACAACTACACCCGTTAGAATTGGAATCATTGCATTACGCAACACATGTTTGAACAACACCATTTGCTCAGAAATCCCTTTCGCACGTGCAGTACGCACATAATCTTTATTAATTTCTTCTAAAAATATTGCGCGATACCAACGAGTACTCGACCCTATTCCACCCACAATTCCAATCAACACCGGCAGGATTAAAAACTTTATTCCGAACACGCCGTCCTCAAAACCAGAAATAGGCACCACGCGCAAAATTTTACCCATGATAAATTGTCCGCCAATGATGTAAAACAAACTGGAAATAGACATTAGCGCCACACAAATCACTACAGCCCAGTAATCAATATAGGTGCCACGGAAAAACGCAATTAACAACGCCAAAGAAATTGTTACCAGTAATCCGACAATTAACTGCGGTACAGCAATCGCTAAACTTGGCCACATACGCTTACTGATATCAAAACTAATATCACGACCGCTGTCTGAACGTCCAAAATCGAATACAAATAAACGTACTGATTTTGTATAGAAAATAGTTTTAGTTAACTTTTCAGCACCTTGCTTTTCCACATTATAAAAAAGCGGTTGATGGTATCCGCGCTCAGCTTTCCAATCTTCTATCTGCTCTTCTGTCACATGCTTTTGGCCTAAAAACATACGCGCCATATCATCTGGAGAATTCACAACAAAAAATAACAAGAACGTAAGAACGTTCACACCAACAAGTATCGGAATCGCATATAAGATACGGCGGATAATATAAGCAATCATTTCAAAGTGCTCCGCTCACGTTTTCTAAATGCAATCACTGCAGGAATTAATGAGACCAACAAAAATATACCAAGAAATATTAGTGGCCAGTAATTAGGCTTATTCCATGCTTCGCGCTTAGCTTGTCGCGCCTCTCCATCCACACGCTTATATTTCAAAAGATTATTTGCCATTAAATTCGGTTTTACGTTTTGATACCAATCATGGAATAAAGAAAATGCTTTAGGGTGGAAGCCCCATAACCAAGGTGCATCTTGTTGCGAAATTTTTGTCATCTCTTTGATTATCGCTAAACGCTCTGGTCCATTTTGAATGTTTTTCATTTTTTCAAACAGTCGATCAAATTCTGGATTAGAATAATTTGCTGCATTTTCACCGTGCTGCTGTACTTTCCCATTAGGCCCATATAAAAGGAAAAAGAAATTCTCTGGATCTGGATAGTCTGCATTCCAACCCCATTGAAAGATCTGACTCGTACCGTTACGCATTTTTTCTTGAAAACGATTGTAGTCCGTTGCGCGTATCACTAACTGTATGCCTAGCTTTTGATACTGTTTGCGCATCCAGTTTAATTGCGCCTTTGCATCAGGGCCGGCAGAAGGCGTATCAAAATTTAACACCAAAGGTTTATTGGTTTTCGGATCAATGCCGCCCTCATAACCTGCTTGCTTCATTAGCTCTATGGCAACCTCAATATCTTTTCTTTTAGGTTCGCCAAACTTCCAGTCATAAACAAATAGATTAAGACCTGCTTCACCCTCCACATTACCAAATATACCTGGAGGAATTGGGCTCTGCGCAGCAACACCACGACCATTCGCAAAAATAGAAATGTACTCTTCGTAATCGACAGCAATAGAAATTGCACGGCGCAATAACCTGGATTGTTCTGACTCACCCCCTACAACGGGGTCAATCATATTAAAACCCATATAGGAAATAGAAGTCGTAACCGCTGTTGCAAGCTGGATTCCTTTCTCTTGCATTAACTCTGTTAATTGCAAGTCGCCACCGGATCCAAATTGAATCGCTTGATCAAAACTATCCGAAGACACACTAGAAGCATCGTAATAGCCTTGCAAAAACTTACTCCAATACGGGATAGTTTCTTTTTCTAAACTGTAAACCGCTTTATCAACCAGTGGCAAACGTTTCCCTGCATCTTTAAGCAATCCCTTTTCTCGGTCTTCAGATTCACCTTCGGATGGATAACGCTCGTCGTGAAAGTTTGGGTTTTTTTCCATCACCATACGCAAGTTTGGATTATTTTCCGTCAACATGTATGGGCCAGTACCCACTGGATACCAGTTGAGAGAAATATTGCGTTCCTCCATACCTTCTTGCGCATAAAACTTTTCAGCCTCCCAAGGCATCGGAGCAAAGAACGGCATTGCCATCCAATAAACTAGTTGAGGATACTTACCTTTAATGCGTATGCGATACGTATAGCGATCGACTACACGTACACCGGCTAGCTTGATGTCGCGAAGATCATGCCAACCTACATTTGGATCTGGATATATCTCACTAGCTTGTTTGCGAAACTCATCAAAGCCAACAATGTATTCACGCATTACACCAGCAATGGGAGAATGCAGATAAGGGCTAGCAATTCTTTTAATTTGGTACACATAATCTTCGGCAGTGAGCTCGCGTGAACCCGTTGCTTCGAAGTCACTTAATGTATGAATACCCTCTAAACCATCTTCAGTTAAATTTAAATTAACCGAATCACCCTCGTTATTTTTTGCAAACGCAGGATGAGGTTGGAATTGAATACCTTGATTTATTTTGATCGTATATTCTGAAAACTGAATACTATCTACTGCATTTTCATCCACCAGCACTTCGTTTTCACCAAAATAACGCACTTCAGGCAATCGAGCTGCAGTAAGAGGAATCAATGTGTACGGGCGCAACAAATAATGATATTGCAATGGTGGCTCATATATTTGTGCTATAAATTGGTATTCATTAGAACTGTATGAACTAACGGGGTCTAGTCGTTTGGGCCGTTCACTAAACGAAGAATAGATAACATTTGCTATATCGCCCTTACCATCACTAGGATAAGGATTATTCCACGCACCATCAGAGCAAGCGCTAACTAAAAACGCTGTGAAGGTAATGATTAGAATTGCTGAACGACTGCTCACGTGATGAGTTTATGATAACCTAACAAAGAAAGATTATTCTTCCCTTAAACGTAAATTGAGTGGCAGTATTATAGACTGTTTAGCTGCAAATGTAGTTCAGTCTTAACAACACTAACAGCACAACTTTTAACCTCTACGAAAATATAAAACGGAAAACAACATGGGAGTTTTAGCAGGAAAACGCGCCTTAATCGTCGGCATTGCAAGTAACCGCTCTATCGCTTGGGGCATCGCTGAAGCGATGAAACGCGAAGGTGCCGAACTAGCTTTTACCTATCAAAATGAGAAACTCCAAGGCCGTGTTGAAAAGTTTGCAGCTGAATGCGGGGCTAATATTACCTTGCCCTGTGACCTTGGAAATGATGACGATATCACCCAATTATTCACTGCTCTAGGCAAATCCTGGGGTAGTTTAGATATTCTTGTGCATTCTGCCGCATTTGCCCCTAAAGAAGAATTAGCTGGAGACTTTGTAGACCTCACTACCAGAGAAGGTTCTAAAATAGCGCATGACATCAGCAGCTACAGTCTCACTGCCCTTGCAAAAGCTGCTAGACCTATGATGAAAGGAACAAATGGTGCTATTGTCTCGCTTACGTATATGGGCTCCGTACGCGCTATGCCTAACTACAATGTTATGGGCCTAGCTAAAGCCAGTTTAGAAGCCAATATCCGCTATATGGCCTATGCACTAGGTCCTGATGGAATTCGAGTAAATGGTATTTCGGCGGGGCCAATTCGCACTTTAGCCGCAGCTGGAATTGGTGATTTCAGAAAAATGCTTGCTCACGTAGAAGAAAACGCCCCGCTACGTAAAAACGTAACCATCCAAGAAGTCGGCAACACAGCAGCATTCTTATGCTCAGATTTAGCCAGTGGCATCACCGGTGAAATTACCTATGTCGATGCAGGATTTAATATAGTAGGGATGTCTGGATACGGCCGTTAAGGACAACGGAAGTGCAGGAATAGCAGGACTGACAGTAAGTACTATTGTTTACGCAGAGACCAAAGCCCCTGATGACATAGCAACTAA
Organism: uncultured Mycobacterium sp.; assembly: GCA_964196535.1. Taxonomy (GTDB): domain Bacteria; phylum Pseudomonadota; class Gammaproteobacteria; order UBA4575; family UBA4575; genus JABDMD01. The sequence continues at coordinate 10,500 of CAXMUG010000082.1, forward strand.
AAGTGACATTAATAAATGCCTACTAAAGCACCTAAGAAAAACCGAAGATTTTCTTTATCCGCAATCTCTAAAAGTAGAAACCGCTAAATACGCTATCGAAGATAATGATATTTTTTTAACTTTGAGCATAAGTGAAAAAACCGAATACGGTGGATCTGCTGGCGTACAAGATAAACAATGCGTTCTAGAAAAATAATGATGAACCGACACATGGCAGTAAATCTTACAAGCGCCCGTACTTTTTGATCAGCATCGAGTTAGTAGTGCCTTGCACAAGCATACTAAACACAACCACGCCAAATACTGCAGATTGTATTGTCCACCAATAAGGTAATGACGTAGGCAAGGATAAAACCAGTGCTATGGCGACGGCTCCTCGCAGCCCTCCCCACACCAACAAAATCTGCCAAGCCATTGAAATGTTATTGGGTAATGGCCTAGTTACCAAACTGCAAAACGTAACTGCGATCACTCGTGCAATGAGAGAAGCCACAATGGCAATTAATATTGCCA
>CAXMUG010000083.1:0-55876 GCA_964196535.1 uncultured Mycobacterium sp.
TAATGGTGGTTGCATTGGTTTGGACAAAAAAGGGTCCGGAAGCCAAGTTAGAAGAACTGCCGCCACTCAAAGTTGTAACTTTAGAGGTCCAACGCCAAGACTTATTGCCAACAGAATCATTAACTGGACGTTTGCAGCCCGTTAGAACTGTACAACTTAAATTTGAAGTGCAAGGGCGAGTAAAAGAGCGTTTAGTAGAGCCTGGAGTATTGGTTGAACGAGGCGGCGAGCTTTTGAAACTGGATGCTCAAGATTTGCAAGATCAGTTTACTCAATCTCAGTCTCAATATGATATTGAGCAAGCTGGAATTCGACGTGATCAGCGTATGCTTGCACTGGCAAAACAAAATTTAGAACTTCAAAAATCTGAAGTGCAGCGTTATGAGCAACTAAACAATAATTCATTAATATCTGCATCACAACTTGATGCAGCACGCCAACAAATGTTAACACTAGATTCACAAGTTTCTGATTTGCAATATAAGGTAACAACTTCACAAGCTAGGATTACATTGAAAGAGTCTGGTCGCGATGTAACGCAACGAAATTTACAACGTGCTACCTTGACTGCGCCTTTTGCAGGTTACGTAAATGAAATTAATGCTGAGGTAGGGGATTTTGTAACCGCAACACAAGTTGTTGCGACTATTGTTGATACTAGCTCATTGGATTTGCAATTAGATGTGCGCGGAGAAGTCGTTGCAGCATTAAGGCTTAATCAAGAAATTGATGTAATTGTGGGCTCTAAGACAATTCATGGAAAATTAATAGCATTACAAATGGATCCAAACATTTCTACTAATACGCACGCGATACGCATACGACTGTCTGGCGACATGGTGCAATCAGGAATGTTAGCCAGCGCAGATGTGCCATTAGGGCAGCAGATCGATGTGCTAACTGTGCCGGTATCCGCTGTTGCGACCAATGCAGGCGAGAGTTTTGTGTATCGCTACCAAGATGGAACACTAAACAAGTTACCAGTGGTGGTAAGTAATCGAGTGGGTAGCAAATACATTATTGCATCTGGAGTTGAGGCGGGTGCGCAAATTGTAGCGCGTAACGTTGCCGGGTTGAAAGATGGCCAGCGTGTGGTTTTCGAAGCTAACTAATTTCTTAGTATAAAAAGCATGAGATATTTTTCAATACGAGGCGTGGCGCTTTGATGCCGGCTTTTTCTCTTACAAATATGCCGTGCAGTACTTCCTGTATATATAGCACAGTTTGCATTGCTGCAAATGAGCAACGCAAACTGTGCCGCAACGAAGTAGTGAGGCATAAGGCGAATTATTAATGGGCATTATTAATTTTTCAATCAAAAATCCTCTGGTTGTTAATTTATTTTTGATTCTTGTTGTAGTGCTAGGTGTCATTTCTTGGCGCAGTATGCCGCAAGAAATGTTTCCAGTGGTCGAGATCGATAAGGTTCGTATCAGCACAGAATTTGAAGGCGCGCCACCTGAAGAAGTTGAGTCACAAGTTACTATTCCTATTGAAGATGAGTTGGATTTACTCGCAGACATTGATGTCGTTACTTCAGAGAGTAATGAAGGAATTTCTAAAATTGTTATTGATCTTAAACCCGACACAAATGTTGATGAGTTTGTGCGTGACTTGCGTTCCACTGTAGATGCGATAACCGATCTTCCAGAAGAATCAGAAAGGCCTACTATCACGCGGTTAAAAACCCGCTTTCCTGTAATTAGTCTAAGTGTATATGGAGACGTATCAACGGGAACATTGGTGAAAACTGCTAAAGATATTAAAAGTCGATTGCAGCAATTAGACGGGGTTGCCAGTGTCAGTATTGCTGGCGAACGCGAATGGGAATTATGGGTGGTGGTGGATCCATTTGTTATGTCTGCACGTAATGTGTCATTAACCGCTATCACTTCTGCATTACGTAATAACCTTAGAGACTTGCCAGGGGGGTCGCTTAAAGCATCAGAAGGGGATATTTTGCTGCGCGGCAAAGGTGCTGCACAAAATATTGAAGCTACGAAAAAAATCGTTTTACGCAATGATCTTAATGGCGGACAGCTTGTATTGGGTGAGGTTGCAGATGTGCAGCTAAGGTTGGAGGAAACCAAAACCTTGGGGCGTTTCAATAATAAGCCTTCTGTGAATCTTACAATTACAAAAACTGCAAAGGCTTCAACAATCGAAGTATCCAAGTTAACTCGTGAACTTGCAGAACAAATACAACAAGAGCTTCCTCCCGGCATCAAAGTTGGTTTATTTAGTGACTTATCTATTTATGTGAAGACTCGATTAGAGACCTTAAAGTCATCTGGGGCAGTGGGATTAGTACTGGTCTTGTTATCTTTGTATTTATTCTTAAATTTCAGAGTGGCTGCGATTACAGCGATGGGTATTCCGGTTTCATTCTTGGTGGCCGTGACCATCATTTATTACCTTGGTTACACTATAAATATGGTGTCCATGTTTGCATTTTTAATTGCCTTGGGAATGATAGTAGATGATGCCATTATCGTTACCGAGAATACGTATCGTCATATGGAAGAAGGTATGGCCGCAGTACCGGCGGCAAAGATTGGCGCGAGCGAGGTATTCTGGCCGGTAATGGCTTCAACTTGCACTACGGTTGCAGCTTTTTTGCCAATGTTTGGCGTGTCAGGAACCTTGGGTTTGTTTATACAGGTTATCCCGGTAGTGGTTACAGCATCCTTGGTTGGGTCATTATTAGAGGCCTTTATCGTTTTGCCTTCTCATTCTGCAGAAATGCTGCGCTTAGCTAAACATAAAAAGCGCAGCAGAATTAATTGGCAAAAGTGGTTAGAAAAATATATTGCTGTGGTGAAATATGCCTTGCGAAATCGGTATTTCATTTCTGCGGTTACTATTGGCGTGTTAAGTGTTGTGTTGGCATTTGCGAAAACGCATATGCCATACAATCAATTCGGTGATGTGGAGATTGGACAATTTCTGGTAAACGTGGAAGCCCCAAATACCTATAGCATTGAAGATACCACGGAGCTTGCAATTGAAATCGAACAGCGCATGGATAAAATATTTCAAGAAAATGAGCTGGATACACTATTAACTAATGTAGGTGTGACACTAATAGATTTTAATCGTTTAAAACTTGGCAGTAATTACATTCAATTTGTAGTTGATCTAAAAAAACCAAAACCAAAAGGTTTGGTTGAAAAATTTGTGAGTCCTTTAGTGAATATGCGCTTTACAGCGCAAGGCGTGCGAGATCGAAGCACTGAAGTTATATTAAGTGATGTTAGAGAAAGTGTTGCTTCGATACCTGGCATTCAGCGCTTTTCTATTTTGCGCCCACAAGGCGGTCCAGCAGGTTCAGATATAGAAGTAGGTATTGTTGGTAAAGAAACTGAAAAGTTACTTAGTTTATCGGGCGAAGTGGTTACATTTTTACGCCGTGTGCCGGGAGTGCGGGATGTACGACAGGATTTAGAGCCCGGTAAACTAGAATATCAATACACTATAAATGCGCGCGGTAGAGAGTTAGGTCTTACGCAAACGCAAATAGCCGACGCAGTGCGTACAGGTTACTTGGGTTTGGAAGTTATGCAAGTAAATTGGAAATCAGACCGTTATCCGGTACGGGTAATTTACCCAGAGTCGATTCGTAAAGATGGCGCGGGCTTAAGTCGATTGCCGATTACATTAGAAAGTGGCGGAACAGTTTATTTAGGTGAAATAGCCAATATTGAATTAGGGCGTGGACTTGGTGCAGTTCAACGGCGAGACTCAAAACGTTTGTCGCTTATCACGGCAGAGGTGGATAAGGACGTCATAACACCATTAGAGGTTACCGAACTTTTGGGTCAGGAATTTAAATCAATAAGTGATGATCACTTTGGTTATTCACTATTATTTTTAGGTGAGAAGAAAGAAGCTCAAGATTCATTCAATGATATCGGTAAAATGTTGGTGATTGCTTTAGCAGTGATATTTTTTATTTTAGCGGCATTATTCAAATCCTTGCTTGATCCATTTGTAATCATGTTTGCGATACCTTTCGCAATTGTAGGTGTGATTGTTGGGCATATGCTGTTCGGTTATAACTTGCAGTTTTTATCCATGATAGGGTTTCTTGCCTTGACGGGAATTGTAGTGAATGACTCGTTGATTCTGATTGATTTTGCTAAAAAGAAAATAGCGGATGGAGCAGATTGTTTTGATGCGTTAGTTGAAGCAGGGCGAGTAAGGATTCGGCCTATTTTATTAACAACAGTTACTACATTCTTAGGTATTTCGCCGTTAATATTTTTTGCTAGCGGCCAAACCGCATTTCTTTCGCCGATGGCAGTAAGCTTAGGGTTCGGCTTGATCTTTGCAACGGTATTAATACTCATTGTATTACCGTGTTTTTATATGATTGCGGATGATTTGCGTAATTATACTTCTGAAAAAATCAGATCCATGAAGGAAAGCCCTGTATAGAAACTTTTAGATTTAGATGTATTGATTTTGGTAATACATAGCGCTAGCCCTTAGAGTAGTTATGTTGGTTAAAAAACCTGCTATAGTCATTTTTCAATCTAAGGTGCACATTGGTCTGCATCCTTGTTCTTAGTGATAGTCGGGCGGTAATCGTCCCAATTCACCTCAATAAAACTAAATTTAATACAAAATAGTTTTCGCCTAGACCATTCCAATCTTTATCTATTGGATGGGCCGATCTCTGGAGATAGTACAAAAAATGTCATTTGAATCACTCGGTTTAAGAACCGAATTACTCCGTGCTGCGTCTGAAAAAGGCTACAGCACACCTACACCCATACAAACCCAGGCCATTCCTCTTATATTAGAAGGACGCGACCTAATGGGTGGCGCGCAAACCGGTACGGGGAAAACCGCTGGTTTTACTTTGCCGATGTTGCAAAGACTAATGGAGAGCAAGCCTCAAAAAGGTCGTCGCGCAATTCGTACTTTAGTGCTAACACCAACGCGCGAACTCGCTGCGCAAGTTACCGAAAGTGTACGGATGTATGGCAAATACTTGCCTCTTCGATCTACTGCAGTATTTGGCGGTGTAAGCATCAATCCACAAATTAAAAAACTGCGCGATGGCGTAGATGTTTTAGTTGCTACACCCGGCAGATTATTAGATCACGTGGGTCAAAATACAATTGATCTTTCAAAAGTAGAAATACTAGTGCTTGATGAAGCGGATCGCATGTTGGATATGGGTTTCATTCATGATATCCGCAAAGTGCTAAAATTATTACCTAAGAAAAAACAAACCTTATTATTTTCTGCAACGTTCTCAAATGAGATTAAACGTTTGGCGGGAGATTTGCTTCACGAGCCCGAGTTAATTGAAGTTGCACAGCGAAATGCTTCGGCCGAGCGCGTAACACAAGTAGTTCACCCGGTTGATGCTAAGAAAAAGCGTAAATTACTTTCGAAGTTAATTGGTGAGGGTAATTGGAAACAAGTTTTAGTATTTGCGCGAACTAAAAGAAATTGTGATCGTCTTGCACAAGCATTAATTAAAGATGGTTTGGACGCTGCAGCAATTCATGGTGGTAAAAGTCAGGGTGCTCGCACAAAAGCATTAGCACATTTCAAGTCTGGAAAAGTGAGAGTATTGGTGGCAACCGATATCGCTGCACGTGGCTTGGATATTAGCCAACTCCCGCATGTAGTGAACTATGAGTTACCACATGTGCCTGAAGATTATGTGCATCGAATTGGTCGTACCGGACGAGCTGGACATGAAGGTGAGGCGGTATCATTAGTATGCATAGATGAAGCAAAGTTACTAAAAGATATTGAACGTCTGATTAAGATCGAGATTCCAAAAGTAGTCATTGAAAACTTTGAGCCGGATCCAACCATCAAAGCGCAACCGATTACTATGGGTCGTCAACAGCAACCGCGTCGAGGTCAGGGCCAAGGCGCGAAAAAGCCGTCACAAAGAAGACAGTCTGGTTCTGGAAAGAAACAAGCCAATGGCAATAAAATGAAGCCATCACCTTCATCGTCTCCATATAAGGGTCGTTCGAACAATCAAGGACGAACAGGAAATCGTGCACGTCAACAAAGCTCACATGCTTGAGTGATCAAATTCCTGAATGTCTGTATAAATGAGTAGATGTTCCTGATTAGCTAAATAATTGTATAGCTAGTCGGGAATCGCAGAGCCAAGTGAAAATAAGGCGTTATGTTTGGGCTCAAGCTTGTCAGCTTTGATAATGCTTATTCGTATAATAATAAAAGGATTTATTAAATAATAATGTTATTTTCTGCTGAACCTGCTTTATTCATTCAAAGCGCGATGATTTTTTCCGTGATTATTGCTGCTTCAATTACGATGGTTAAAAAGCTCATAAGAGTTTTTGTTTAAATGCCTGCTTCGGGTCGTTAGCAGTCATTGCTTTGTTCAAAACTCTGAGACACATTTATTAATGGTATCAATCATTGCTTCCGTCTGATTTGTAAATTCCTGCATATGTTTTCTCTCTAAATATTGCTTCCAGCTACCTTCACTTTCCCAGAGTTGGTCGAAAAAAAATACAAGACGATTATCAAGTGAAGGATGAAGATCACATTGAATACAACCATGTGCTTTTCTAGTGATGCCAATAATTGACCGAAGAGCTTTTTCCAATGCATCTTTATGTTGAGGCTTAGCTAAATATTTAATTATGATTTTCATGTATGTGTAAGGTTATCCTGAATATCTGCTTTGGGTCGATTGAAATTTGCTCCTCGGCAACTGCTCCTGCCTCCATGCAGTCGTGTAATTTCTGCACTTCCACCATCCATGGTGGTCGTAATTGGACATTCTTGGTTCATTAAAAGTTACTAATTCTAATCCAAAAAAAACGCCGGATAAAATCCGGCGTTTAAGTGAACCAAAGAAATATAAATTAAAGTAACGGTGCAATCACTAAGCTCACAATCGCCATTACGTTAATCAAAATATTCATCGATGGGACAGAGGTATCTTTGAACGGATCTCCTACAGTGTCACCCACGACTACTGCAGTATGTGTATCTGAACCTTTCCCGCCCAGATTACCTTTTTCAACATACTTTTTAGCGTTGTCCCATGCGCCACCAGCATTGGCCATCATTAGTGCCATCAATACACAAACGAGTAAAGCGCCACCTAGCATTCCGCCTAGGGTTTCAGCACCAAAACCAAAACCGACCACTACCGGTGCAACTACGGCTAATATTCCCGGTGGGATCATGCGCTTTAACGCTGCTGTGGTTGCTATGTCTACACAACGAACCGTATCCGGTTTTGCGGTGCCTTCTAATAGGCCTGGAATTTCTTTGAATTGACGACGAATCTCTTTAATCATGTCGAAGGCTGCTTCACCTACTGCCGTCATGGTCATGGAGGCCACAATAAATGGGAAGACACCGCCAATGAATAGACCGATTAAAACTTTTGGATTGCTTAAATCAAGAATAATCGTGCCACTACCGTGAGCACTTACCTCGGCAAGGAAAGCGGTAATAATTGCTAGTGCAGCAAGTGCTGCAGCACCAATTGCGAAGCCTTTACCAATAGCAGCAGTGGTGTTGCCCACTTCATCAAGTTCGTCGGTAATTTTGCGAACGTCTTCACCGAGCTTGGCCATTTCTGCAATACCACCTGCGTTATCCGCTACTGGTCCGTAAGCATCAATTGCCATGGTGATACCAACCGTTGCAAGCATGCCTACTGCGGCAATACCTACACCATATAGATCAGCAAATTGGTTAGCGAAGTAAATTATCGCAGCAATGGATAACACTGGAACAACTACAGATTGCATGCCGATAGCTAAACCAGAAATCATTACTGTTGCAGGGCCGGTTTCACCACTTTTGGCAATTTTTCTTACTGGTGCGCCGCCGGTGTAATACTCGGTCACCAGTCCAATAACGATTCCACCTACTGCGCCCGCTAGTACTGCAATCCATACGCCATTATCAACACCCAGTGCTTTTATGGTGAAGTATGCAGCAATGATGAAAATCACTGCTGCTGAGAAGGTGCCCAGACGTAATGCGGTGGCGGGTGCTTTAGCCGCAAATATTTTAACGATGATGATGCCAAGAATTGAACAAAGCAGGCCAACCGAGGCTAAGCCTAATGGTAAGAACATTAATGTTTGTTTTGCACCTAGATGTTCAATGACGGCGGGTCCTAGTGTTGCTGCAATGGCGATGGTGGCAATAATAGAACCGCAATACGATTCAAAAATATCTGAACCCATACCGGCGACGTCGCCTACGTTGTCTCCAACATTATCGGCAATCACACCTGGATTACGTGGGTCGTCTTCTGGGATACCGGCTTCGATTTTTCCTACTAAGTCAGCACCGACGTCAGCACTCTTGGTGAAGATACCGCCGCCAACGCGCGAGAATAAGGCTACTGTAGATGCGCCCATACCAAAGCCATGAATAACATTGGCAGTAGCAGGATCACGCCCATACATTAAATAGAGTGCACCTAATCCTAATAAGCCCATCGCCGCAACGGTTAGGCCCATGATTGAGCCACCAAAGAAAGCCACGTTTAATGCAGCACCTGCGCCTTTTTCGCTCGCTGCTGTCGTGGTGCGAATATTAGCTCGTGTCGCAGTATGCATGCCGATGAAGCCGGCAGCAGAGGAGCACAAGGCACCAATAATGAAGGCTATGGCAGTTCTAGAGCCTAGGTCTGAGATCCAGATTGCTGCAACCACAAAGGCTGAAAAGATAAATAAGATAGTGTATTCACGGCGTATAAAGGTCATTGCGCCTTTATGAATTTCTTCGCCAATTTCAACGACTTTGCCGCTGCCAGGTGAGTAACTCATTACAATTCGATAGAGGATAAAGGCTACGATGAGGCCTACTCCTCCAAGAATCACAGGTAGCTGGTCGATGTTCATTAATCTTTCTCCAAAAAAATCGCTTGTTATTTATGTCTAAGATGAGTGCAGTCGTCGAGCTGTTTTCGTTTTTCTAGTCATTTTCGACTGGCCGCTGATTATATAAGTAAACTGAGGCCATTCAACTAATGAATAATCTTATGCAATCAAAAAATACATTTGGTTAAAATACACTATAAAATGTAGGTTAGTATCTTTTGACATGATTACCCTCTTATATTTGTAAGGTGTATTAGCGAATTGGCATCACGCGATTTTCTCAAGAACCCAAAGCTAGAAGAGCGCTATTTCCGTGCACGCGTTTATGTGGCCGCGTTTTTAGTTTTTTGCTGCATTTTTGTACTGGGTGCAAGGCTATTTCATTTACAGATTATCAGTAATGAGCACTACACAACCCTATCTCAAGATAATCGAGTACGTGTAGTACCCATTGCGCCATCGCGTGGGTTAATTTTTGACCGTAATTTAAAACTACTGGCTGATAACAAATCGAGTTATCAATTAGAAATTACTCCTGTTCAAGTGGACGATCTGCAACAAGTCGTCAAACAGCTTGGAGAATATATTCAATTAGAAGAGCATCATCTAAAAAAGTTTTTTGAAGATGTGAAGCGCAAGCAGTCTTTTGAATCGATTCCGTTGAAATTAAATTTAAATGAAATTGAGGTCGCTAAATTTTCGGTAAACCGTCATCGTTTCCCTGGAGTTGAGATTACTGCACGTGCAAATCGTTTCTATCCTTTTTCTGGATTGAATACCCATGCATTGGGTTATGTGGGTCGCATTAATGCAGAAGAGGCGCAAAAGCTAGATAAGCAAATGTACAGTGGCACTACTCATGTAGGTAAAGTGGGTGTAGAAAAGTTTTACGAAGATGTATTGCACGGTGAGGTGGGTTATCAGCATATTGAAATTAATGCACAAGGACGGAAATTACGGGTATTAGAAAAAGTGCCCCCCACGCCAGGTGTAGATTTAATTCTATCGATAGATGCACGATTGCAAAAAATTGCACAAGATAGTCTAGGTGAGCGTAATGGTTCAGTCGTGGCAATGGATCCTGCTACTGGAGAGGTTTTGGTTTTTGTAAGCGCACCTACTTTTGATCCCAATCTTTTTGTAAATGGCATAAGTAGGAAGCAGTACTCATTATTGCGCAACGATGATGATCGTCCTTTATTTAATCGCGCACTGCGTGGTCAATATCCTCCAGGTTCTACAATTAAACCGATGATGGCATTGGCTGGACTGCATTATGGTGCAATCTGGGCAGGCGAAACCATATATGCAGGACCGTTTTATAAGCTACCAGGACATAAGCGAAAGTATCGTGATTGGAAAAAAGGTGGTCACGGTAAAGTTGATATGTATAAAGCCATTACTCAATCTTGCGATGTGTATTTTTATACTCTAGCAACTGAACTCGGTATAGATAAAATTTCAGAGTTTTTAGTTCAATTTAATTTAGGTTCTCGAACTGAGTTAGACACATGGGGGGAGGCAAAAGGTTTGATACCTTCTGTGCAGTGGAAGAAAGCGGTCTATGGTCTGCCTTGGTATCCAGGTGAAACAGTCATTACCGGCATTGGCCAAGGTTATATGCTAACAACTCCATTGCAACTTGCCACAGCAACCAGTGCTCTTGCGATGCGTGGTCAAGGCATACGTCCAAGATTTTTACGTTCAACTCGCATGCAGGATCAATCAGAGGAAATTGCTAGCGCAATGGCTATGCCATATATATATGTTGAAAATGATTTGTATTGGGATCAAGTAATATCTGCCATGGTTGATGTCGCGCATAAACCTAATGGCACGGCATTTAGAATTTTTAAAGATGCGAAATATAAAATTGCGGGCAAAACTGGCACAGCTCAAGTGTTTGGTTTAGCAGAAGATGAAGAGTATGAAGAAGAAAATATAAGTGAAAAATTGCGTGACCATGGATTGTTTATTGCGTTTGCACCTGTTGATGATCCTAAGATAGCAATTGCGGTGATTGTAGAGAATGGAGGTGGGGGCAGTAAATCAGCAGCTCCGGTAGCAAGAATCGTAATGGATCATTATTTGTTAAGTAAAGAAGAATTGGTTGAAACCTATGGTGCTAAGGTTAGTTCAGGTAATGAATTTGGTGGTAAGCCGCCTGCATCATTAGCAAGTGCATTGGTGCACCAATAAAAATAAAAAATGTCTAGTACTTATTCTATAAAAGATTCATTAGTAACTTCTCCAATTAGAGAAGAGCGAAATTTTTTAAATATCGATCCGACCTTATTTATTGCTTTATTGCTGCTTTGTAGTATCGGTTTAGCGGTTTTATATAGTGCTACTAGTGGCGAAATAGCTGCGATCACCAGGCAGTCAATTCGCTTTGGATTAGGCCTTGCAGCGTTATTGTTCTTAGCGCAGATACCCGCAAAAGAGTTGGCGCGTTGGTCACCATGGTTATATTTGTTAGGTATAGCCTTATTGTTAGTTGTGATGGCTATTGGCTACAGCGGTAAAGGCGCGCAACGTTGGATTGATCTAGGTATTGTGCGCTTCCAACCATCGGAACTATTGAAGATTTTCCTACCAATGATGGTGGCCTGGTATTTCAGTGAAAAATCTATGCCGCCTACGATTATGCAGATCTTTATTGCATTACTGATGATCGCAATACCAGTAGGTTTAGTATTGATCCAACCAGATTTAGGTACTGCATTGTTGATTGCATTTGGTGGAATTTGTGTAATATTTCTTGCAGGGATCACCTGGCGGCTGCTTGCAGTTTTCGGTGGCATCGCAATAGCAGCCATGCCGGTGTTTTGGTTTTATCTGCACGACTATCAGCGACAACGCATTCTTACCATGTTAAATCCTGAGAGCGATCCACTTGGAACTGGTTACCATATAATACAGTCTAAGATAGCGATTGGTTCAGGCGGCGTATATGGTAAAGGGTGGTTGAATGGAACCCAGTCACAACTTGATTTTATTCCAGAAAGGTCCACAGACTTTATATTTGCAGTTTTTAGTGAGGAGTTTGGTTTTCTTGGTGTTGTATTGTTGTTATGTGTTTATGGTTTTATTGTTATGCGTGGTTTGGCAATTGCGGTACGCGCACAAGATACATATTCTAGATTGTTGGCAGGGAGCCTGAGTTTGTCATTTTTTGCCTACTTTCTAGTAAATATCGGCATGGTAAGTGGATTGCTTCCAGTGGTGGGGGTGCCGTTACCATTGATTAGCTATGGCGGTACTTCTGCCGTTACAATATTGGCTGCATTTGGAATTTTAATGTCAATACATTCGCAGCGTAAATTTTTATCTTACTAATTTTATGTATAAGTATTTTATTTTAGCGGTTGTTTTATTTTTTTGTTGTAACACGCAAAGCTTTGCTGGAAATGATTACCTGAGCAGGGCCGAGGTAAAGCAATTCATTGATGATTTTTCATCTAAAAATAAATATCCAAAAGAATCTTTGGTCGATCTATTTAAAAATGTCTCGACGCAAACACAAGTTCTAGAAGCCATACAACGCCCCGCCGAAAAGAAAAAAAATTGGCAAGAATATCGCAAAATTTTTATTACCGACAAACGAATTCAACAAGGTCTTACATTTTGGAGTGAGAATGCCCCCATTCTAGCTGCAGCAGAGCGAGAGTATGGAGTGCCGCCAGAAATCGTCGTAGCCATAATAGGAGTTGAAACTTTTTATGGGCGTTATAAGGGCAAGTATCCAGTGCTTGATTCACTGGTAACTCTAGGGTTCGATTATCCACCTAGGCAGAAATTTTTTCGTAGCGAACTGGAACATTTTATTTTGTTGGCACAAGAAGAAGAGTTGGATCCTATAGCAATAAAGGGTTCTTATGCAGGCGCAATGGGTAAAAGTCAGTTTATTTCTAGCAGCTACCGACGCTATGCAGTTGATTTTGATGAAAACGGAACACGCGATCTTTGGGGCAGTAATTATGATGTAATTGGTAGTGTAGCGAATTACTTTAAGCGTCATGGTTGGAGAGCGGATGAAGTTATAACTGTACCAGCAAAAGTTCAAGGCAAACGGTTTAAAGCACTGCTAGAAAAAGGACTTAAACCGGTTGCATCCGTTTCTGAGTTGCCTCAATATGATGTAACTTCTGCATATAATACAGATGAAAAACAAGCCGTTGCGCTACTTGAGTTTAAAAATGATAACTCAGAAGAGTATTGGCTAGGATTTAATAATTTTTACGTCATTACCCGCTATAATCATAGTCATATGTATGCCATGGCAGTTTATCAATTGAGCCAGCAAATCAAAAAAGACATTAAAGATTACGTTGTTCAAAATTAATTCTATACAGCATAGCCATCATCTAGCTTTATGGGTTTTTGGTTTGTTTATTCTTAGTGCATGTTCTTCTATGCGCCCGTCTGATTCAGATGGGCCGCCACCGGTTGTGGATCGTCCTAAGCCTCAGTTACCAGCTGATCGAGTGGCAAGAGTAGAGCCGCTTAGTAAGTATGGAAATCCCAGTTCATATGTTGTGTTTGGTAAAACGTACCATACCTTGCCAACTAGTCAGGGTTTTGTGCAGCGGGGTATCGCTTCATGGTATGGCAAAAAATTTCATGGCAAACGTACATCCAGTGGAGAGACTTACGATATGTACGGCATGACGGCTGCACATACACAATTACCATTACCGACATACGTGCAAGTCACCAATTTAAAAAATGGTAAACAGGTTGTGCTACGTGTAAATGACCGTGGGCCATTCCATGGCAATAGAGTTATTGATTTGTCGTATACGGCAGCAACTAAGCTAGATATCGTTAGGGAAGGAACGGGATTAGTAGAAGTGCGTGCACTCGATCCGCGTAACTATCGATTGGCTCAAAACCAAGCTGTTAGTGTCAGTGGCGATACTGACATAAAAGCGGAGTCTGCCGTGGTTGCAGAACCATCATCCGAGTTCGTTACAGAAGCTGCAACTATTTCTAATCAAGACCTGCAAATTTTTGTGCAAGTGGGTGTTTTTGGTGAGCTTAAAAATGCAAGTCAGTTAAAAAGTCAGCTTAGTGAGCTTAACTTGGGCGCAGTAACAATTTCTTCGATTGTGAAAGACGCTAAGCAGTTGCACAGAGTTCGTATAGGTCCATTAGCGACAGTGAAATCTGCAGATGATACGGTTGCAGAGTTAAATACAATGGGTATGAGCGATCACCGTGTAGTGGTTGAATAATTGATTAAGGAGCGGGTTTGTGGAGATATTGGTGAAATATAGAAGCAATAGTTTAAGGCTAGTAACTTTTCTAGCCCTATTGCTAATTACAAGCTTTTTAATGAGCGCTGAACCAATGCCGGTGCCCGCGCCACCCACATTCGAGGCTAGTAGCTATGTGTTGATGGACTTCGCTAGTGGCGCAGTATTAGCTGACTACAATTCAAATGAACGTGTTGATCCGGCGAGTATTACAAAGATTATGACTGCCTACATAGTGTATAAATCACTACAAGCAGGGGATATTAAACTAGATGATCAAGTAGAAATTAGTGAATATGCTTGGCGCAGCATCGGTTCAAGAATGTTTGTTGAGGTCGGCAATAAAATCATCCTAGATGACTTGCTGTTAGGGCTTATCATTCAGTCAGGTAATGATGCAAGTATTGCGCTAGCCGAGCATGTCGCGGGTACAGAGCAAGCGTTTGCTGATGTAATGAATGCACAAGCAAAACGAATCGGAATGAAAGACACTAACTTTACTAACGCAACTGGATTGCCTGAGACGGATCATTACACCACTGCGTACGACATTGCATTGTTGTCGCGCACCATGATCAGTGAATTCCCAGAAGAATATAAGCGCTATGCACAAAAAGAATACACTTTTAATGGCATTAAACAGTTTAACCGCAATCGTTTGCTTTGGCGTGATAGTGCGGTAGATGGTATTAAAACAGGCCATACCGAAGCAGCTGGTTATTGTCTTGCAGCTTCGGCTGTGAAAAATGATATGCGCTTAATTTCTGCAGTAATGGGAACGAATAGCGACAAGGCGCGTACGGTGAATAGTCAAGCGTTGTTGAACTATGGTTTTAGGTATTATGAGTCACATAATTTATATAAAGCTGGAGAAGTTTTAGCTCAACAGCGGATGTGGAAAGGTGAATCAAAGTCTATTCAGCTTGGTTTGGATAATGACTTGTTTGTGACGATCCCTAGAGGGCGATACGAAGATTTGAAAGCCGATATGAATATTGATGCTGAGATCATTGCGCCAATTGAGCAAGGTGATCAAGTTGGAGTGGTTAAAGTCACACTCAAAGGTGAAGATTATCTAGAGCAAGCACTAGTTGCGTTGCAATCTAACCCGGAAGGTGGGTTGTGGCGACGCATTGTGGATTTCTTCGTGAAATTATTCTTCTAGGTCATACGTTCTGTGGCTTCTGTTCCTGCATTTTTAAATGGCGAATATCTGCCGTTAGAGGATTGTCGTGTTTCCGTATTAGATCGCGGCTTTCTGTTTGGCGATGGTATCTATGAGCTAATCACGGTCTATCAAAATAAGGCTTTTTATTTATCCCAACACATGGATCGCTTTAAACGCAGCATGGCGGAGATAAAAGTGGTTAGTCCATATAGTGAGTCTGAATGGAAAACACTGATTGATAACTTGATTCAACAATCAGATCATGATGATCTCGCCATATATATTCAAGTTACTAGAGGAGTTGCGCCACGAGATCATGTATTCCCAGATGCTACGCAAGCTACAGTGTTTGCTATGGTAAATCCACTTCCAAAAGTGCCAAGCGAATACATAGAGAATGGTGTTGAGCTTATAACTACTAATGATACTCGCTGGCAGCGTTGTGATATTAAGGGAATTAGTTTGTTGGCAAACATTCTTGCTAAACAAGAAGCTGCAGAGGCTGATGCCATTGAAGCAATAATGATTCGCGATGATTATGCGTTGGAAGGTTCTGCAAGCAACTTATTTTTAGTGCGTGACGGAATTGTTTATACGCATCCAAAAGACAATTTAATTTTGCCAGGTATAACAAGAGATTTTGTTTTAGAGTTATTGGAAGAGCTTGGCATTGAATGCAAACAACAACACATACCAAAAGATTGGTTATATTCCTCAGATGAGCTTTGGATTACAAGTTCTACAAAAGAAGTGTTGGCGGCGACGAAAATGGATCAAAGAATAATTGCTGACGGTAAGCCAGGAAAAATTTGGCGAGAAACATATAATTTTTACCAACAACGCAAGATGTAAATATTCTCAAGAGCTCAAATTTATTTATGTCAGACGAAGAATCGTTATTAGTTTTCCCATGTGAATTCCCAATTAAAATAATGGGGAAGAATCATCATGGCTTTCATCAAGCGGTAATCGAAATACTAAAGAAACATCTTGATGATTTTGAAGATACCAAGATTAATGAGGTGGAAAGTAAGCAAAAAATATATTGCAGCATAACGGCAGTAGTGAATACGATAAGCCAAGAACATTTGGATGGGATTTATGTGGACTTAACTGCTAGTGAATGGGTCATAATGGCGCTCTAATTAAATGCCTATTTATCCTTTCTAGATTAGATTTACATGGCAGTTAAAAAAATGATCTTAAGCGATGTGTGAGTTACATATACGCAATCTAGGTTTACAAGAATACAGTTCTGTATTCAATAGAATGCGTGAATTCACTACGCAACGAACTTCAGCTGATGCGGATGAAATATGGTGTGTGCAGCATCCCGCTGTAATTACTTTAGGTGCAAACGCAGATCAGCAACATATTCTTAGTCATACAGATATACCAATCGTGCAATCAGATCGCGGTGGACAAGTGACCTACCATGGCCCTGGGCAAGAAATTATTTATTTACTGATTAATTTAAAGCGCAAATCACTGGGTGTGAAACGCTTAGTTCAGCATATTGAGCAGGCAGTAGTGGATTTGTTAAATGACTATAAAATTGATTCTCAGGCACGTGCTGAAGCGCATGGCGTATATGTGAATGAAGCGAAAATTGCATCACTTGGTTTGCGAGTGCATAGTGGCTGCAGTTATCACGGAGTTGCATTGAATGTTGATATGGACCTGAGCCCGTTTTCGTTGATCAATCCCTGTGGGTTTCCTGGTTTAGCGGTTACTCAACTTAAAGATTATGGGGTAACTGAAGATATACGTACAGTTTCGGAAAAATTGACACTCAAACTATGTAAACATTTAGAATATAAAGCTAACAAGATAAATATTCATGACATCTAAAAATTCAAAAACATCACAACCTAAGTCACATGTGGCTAAGCTTGGTGTTAAACAAAGAGGTCATGAAAAAGTTACTAAGATCCCTATTTCATTTAAATCACTAGATGAAATCACTCGGGAACGCATACCTAAACCTAAATGGCTGCGCGTTAAAGCCCCTACTACTGCTAAAGTACGAGAGTTGAAGAGCTTATTACGTGAGCAGAAATTACACACAGTATGTGAAGAAGCATCTTGTCCAAATTTAACCGAGTGCTTCAGTGGTGGTACGGCTACCTTTATGATTATGGGTGATGTGTGTACAAGACGTTGTTCGTTTTGCGATGTTGCGCATGGTAGACCTTTACCATTGGATGTAAATGAACCAGCAAAGTTAGCAGAAACCGTATTGAAACTAGGCTTGCGCTATGTTGTGGTTACATCTGTTGATCGTGATGATTTAAAAGATGGCGGCGCTAGTCATTTTGTTGACTGTATTCAACATATTCGTCAACAAAGTAGTGAAGTAAAGATCGAGATTCTTGTGCCAGATTTTCGAGGTAGGGTGGATAAGGCTCTTGATATCCTCAGCCAAGTGCCTGCAGATGTATTCAATCATAATTTAGAAACCGTACCGCGAATGTATCCAGCGGCACGTCCGGGTGCAGACTATCAACATTCTTTGCAGCTATTGCAGAAGCACAAGCAGCAGATAAAACGCGTGCCGACTAAGTCTGGATTGATGTTGGGTTTGGGAGAGGAAATTAATGAAGTTGTTGAGGTGATGAAAGATTTGCGTGCGCATAATGTTGATATGCTAACCTTGGGCCAATATTTGCAGCCTAGCGCCCACCATCTGGCAGTACATCGTTACCTAGACCCTAAAGAGTTTGAGGCCTTGAAAAATATAGGCAAAGAACTGGGTTTTGAGCATGTGGCCAGTGGTCCATTGGTGCGATCTTCTTATCATGCAGACCTTCAAGCAAAGCAAGCATTGAGTTATTCTTAAGGCATGAATTCAGAATTATTACGCATAATATGCGACGTTTTGCTTCCTCCATCCGGGTTTATAGTCTTATTGGCAATTGGCCTATTTTTCTGGCTGATACGTCTGCGTAAAACCGCTGCTTTTAGCATTTTGTTAGCTTCAGTACTGTTGTATTTTGCCAGCACCCCATTTATGGCGCGCAATTTGTTGGATCCATTACAGTATCAATATGATGTTCTAAAAAAAGTGCCAGAAGATACGCAAGCTATTGTGGTTCTAGCAGCAGGGCGTATTCCTATAGCGCGCGAATATACAAATCTTGATACTGTAGATGCGGCTACATTAGAGCGCTTGCGCTATGCATCAAGGCTTTCAAAAGTACATCAGCTCCCCATTATTATTTCTGGCGGCAGTGTGAATGATGAGCGTGACTCTTCGGCCAAGTTAATGAAAAAGGTTCTTGAAACAGATTTTGGCGTAGAAGCCAAGTGGTTGGAAGAAAAAAGTAAAACTACTTTCGAGAATGCAATGTTTACTAAGAAAATACTAAATGAAAATTCTATTAGTAAGATTTTATTAGTTTCTCATGCTTATCACATGCCTAGGGCAATGTGGTGTTTTGAAGATGTGGGGCTAAATCCAATCCCTGCGCCGACTGTATTTTATAAACGTAGTGCTTCTACTTCAGAACTGAAGGAATATATTCCGGATGCTAGTGCACTAAAACAAACAAGCAACGCTTTGCATGAGTATGTGGGTACATTTTGGTATAAATATGTCGGTTATTAGTGATTAAAATTTAATTTTTTAATCGCTATTTAGTGTTTGATACATAGGTTTCAGTTTCCATCAATCGTTCTTGTGTTCCGATATCAAACCACTTACCGGTAAAATATTCTGCACTCACAAGTTCTTGGTTAATTGCATCTCTTAGAAGTGGCGCCAAAGCGCGTTTTTCATCTGCATAGTCTTTAAACAAATTAGGGTCGTATATACCAATACCGCTAAAGGTCAGGCGGTTACTTCCTGTGTTATATACACTCCCAAATTCATAAGCGAAATCGCCATCAAGGTTGTGTGCTGGGTTATCTACAAGCACTATGTGAGCATGCTTGCTGTGAGTTAGGTTTGCAAATGACAGCGAGTGATTACACCAAATATCTGCATTGAGCACTAAAAAAGGTTTATCGCCTAATAATGGTAAGGCACGAATAATTCCTCCAGCAGTTTCCAGGGGTTTTGCGCCTTCATGAGAATATTTAATCGTCAAGTCAAATCGAGAACCGTCACCAAGGTGCTTTTCTATCATTTCGCCTAGATGTGAAAGATTGATTACGACTTCTTTGAAACCAGCAGATTTTAAGTTTTCTAAATGATATTCAATAAGTGGTTTCCCTGCGACTTCTATTAAAGGTTTGGGGATTTTATCTGTAATAGGGCGGAGGCGTTTGCCTAAACCAGCTGCGAGTAACATGCATTTCATAACAATATTATATGTTCACATTGCTATTGATGAATTCTGCCAGCTTCTCTGTTTCAGGATAATTGTTCGCGACAGATTTTATATAGTTTAATGTGCGAGGAATATCATCTAAATAGTTTGGCTTGTTATCTCTAATATTAAGGCGAGAAAATATACCTACCGCTTTAAGGTGGCGTTGAATTCCCATTAAGTCAAACCATTGTATAAATGTTTGTTCACTCACCTCGCTAATAATACCGCAAGCAACAGCTTTGTTATGGAAAGCTAATGCTAATTCTTTTACCTTCTTATCAGGCCAATTGATGTAACAGTCACGCAATAAAGAAACAAGATCATAGGTGACGGGCCCCAGTACTGCGTCTTGGTAGTCTATGATTCCAGGGTATTTATCATCAATATTCATCAAGTTGCGTGAATGATAGTCACGATGCACAAAAACCTGGGGCTGCTCTGTAGCATTTTTATTTAAAATTTTAAAAGTCTCGCTGAGCAAGTTGTTGTCATTTTCGCTGACTTGTAATTTTAATTGTTTAATGAGAAACCATTCTCTAAACAATTCCATTTCTTGCGCCAATAGCCTTTCATCATAAACAGGCAAGTTAGTTGCTTCTGTCTTTTGAATTAGTATCAGTGCATTAAGGGCTTTTTGATAAAGTCCTTCAGCATTTTCTGTGGTGAGCGCATTAAGTAATAAGTCATCACCCAAGTCACTTAACAAAAAAAATCCAAAATCTAAAGAACTGTAGTGAATATGTGGTACAGGTAGGCCTTCTGCTCCCAATAAATGCGTTACATTCACAAATGCATCGTTGCTTTCTTTTTCAGGCGGTGAATCCACCGCAATGAACTGGGCCTGTGGAGTGATTAAGCGAAAATAACGTCGGAAACTTGCATCACCAGAAACAGCATCCAGAGAGTATTCAATATTCCCTAGGATTTCTTTTATCCACTCATGCAATTGAGTAAGACGAGGGTCTGAATTCATATTTTATAATTTGATATATATTCTAGCTACCAGCCGCAGAGTATACGTTTAGTTATTTTTTTGTTAAAGCCTGGTAGGCAATATAAGCAATATACAAAAATATGATTATATTCAAAACAAAAAAACCTAGTGTTGCGCTGCTATTTTCAACCATTCTCCAAGCTCCAATAGGCACTACAATTGCTAGGCCTAATGATACTACCGCTATGCGATGCGTATGTCGGTCACTAAATATGCTGAGGAGAAATAGCACATGTGCCACGACGATGGTTTTAACTAAAAATTGATTATAGAAAAAGAATTGTAAGGCTGACGCTACGATTAAAATTACAGCAACTACTCTTAATGATCTAGTAAGAGGCATCTTAAATTAGCTTTTTAACGGTTTTGTAGCGAAAACAATCAACCGAATGGTCGTTAACCATACCAACGGCTTGCATATAGGCATAACAAATAGTGGTGCCAACAAACTTAAATCCACGCTTTTTTAAATCTTTACACATCAAGTCAGATTCTGTCGTGCTGACAGGTACTCGAGATGCACTTTTCCATGCATTTTGAATCGGCTTGCCATTTACAAATTGCCAAATATAGTTATTAAAGCTTTTGAATTCTTGTTTTGTTTCTAAGAAAGCTTTGGCATTTGTAACCGCTGAGTTTACTTTAAGCTTGTTGCGAACAATTTCAGGATTCAGTAGTAGCGTGGCTACTTTATTTTTTGAATAGCGTGCAATCTTTTGAGCATCAAAGTTATCAAAGGCTTTTCGATAGCCTTCACGTTTATTTAAAATAGTAGACCAGCTTAAACCTGCTTGCGCACCTTCTAGTATTAAGAACTCAAATAAAAGTCGATCATCGTGGAGCGGAGCACCCCATTCTTCATCATGGTATTTTTCTTCTGAGGGACTAGCTTGAGCCCAGATGCAACGTTTCATCGATATTGCTTATTTATTTGGTGAATATAGTCTAATTTATTCACGTATCCGCTGATAGTGCTATGTAAGAATTCTGGAAATTTAAATGCCATAAAGTTGACATAAGCGAGTTGCATGTTAATTTTTAACGTTATAATTGTACGTCGGGAAAATAAAATAAACCTACATACCGGTTTACAAAAATCAATATATTAGGAGAGACACTATGTCACAGGAAACCGTAAAAACAGCTGTCGATAGTTTAGCAGCGGCGATTACAGATAATCCAAAATCTGCGCAATTGAAATATAGTGCAGAAGTAACTTGGGATGGTGATGTTCACTGCACATCTCGAGTGCGTAATCTTCCAGCCGTTCCAGTAGATGAGCCTGCAGCATTTGGTGGTGGTGATGCTGCGCAAAGTCCAGGTGATTTAATTCTTACTGCTTTAGGAACGTGCCAAGGGATTATGTACGCTGCATTAGCCTCTGCAATGGGGATTGAGTTGAGGTCTTATAAAGTTAAACTTGAAGGTAATCTTGATTTACATGGTTTATTTGGAATGGGTGCAGATAAAGGAATTCCGCCAGGTTTTCAAGATCTTTCTTTTGAATCTATTATAGAAAGTCCAGCGAGTGATGAGGAACTAAAACAGTTGGTGGATGCTGTAGAAGCACAGTGTCCAATTCTAGATACGTTAGTGCGATCTATTCCGGTTGCAGGCACAGCAACAATTAATGGTAAGCCTGGCTATATATCTGCAAAAGCGGCATAAAATCTGTATAAAATAGAGGTGCAATTTCGTTGTACCTCTATCTTTTTAATTACACCTTGATAGTCTTTAAGGACTACTTTGAACGTTTATGCATCCAGTTTTAATTTATGCAATATTATTTATTGTAGTCACCACGAGTTTGTTATTTGTATTTGAAAAATATCAATTTGATTCGGTTTATATTTTGTTACTAATTTCCTCAGCAATTACTTTTATTGTAGGCAAAGCGCTGACTAAGATGTTTCCTTCAGAAGATCCTATGCAGGATGAAATAGAGAAAGAAAATCTAAAAGTACGTGCGAATCAATATCAGCGTGAAATTCGATGTTTATTCAATATTGTCCAGCCAGACCCTAAGTTTCAACCTAGTCCTAGAAGACTAGGGGAAAGTTTAGATGATTGCTTTGATCTGAGCATGGATGAAATGAACGCGCGCCTTAAATTATATTTTGGTGATTCATTTAATATTGATATAAATCAGCCTCTGCCAGAGATGGTTGAAGAAATGAAACATCAATATAAGGATTGGTTGTCTTAATTATCTTATAAAGTTATTACACGGCAGACACTATTTCGCGTTGAGTCTTTTTGGTTGTATAAAAAGGTGGTGATGAGTGTAGTAAGCCAGATTTTGCAGTAACTAAAATATCCGTGTCGTTGCTGCAATGAAATAGTACTTGATCTTCAGCTATGGGCTCATGATTTTCAAGTAAAACGGTAGAGTAAGTATGGTCAATATGTTTTTTGTATAAAACAGTTAAGTCTTTTGATAGCAGGATAAATTCTTGTGACTCTTTATAAGGGCAATCCCAGGAAGTAACAATTAGATATAAGTCCTTATACGCATATTGTGCACCAATCATAAAGCCTGGCACATATTTTCCAGTACGTTTGCCATTTATAATTAATTCAGAGCATAGGCTCTATGTTTCATAAGGGCCGAGCTGTTGTTTGAATGAGAAAATAGATATTTCTTTCATGTTTGTCTCCTTAAGGTTCGATTGCATTTCCAATCTGTTTACCAGGATGTAATGGCAGCAAAAGAAATGATGGTAAGTTCAATCAGTGCTGTCCAATGTAGAAAGTAATTCCATAGCCAATAACTATGGTGTGTAGGAATAGAAAAATATTGATATATGAATTTTGAATAGGATATAGCCACTTAATGCCTCCGCTTGCGATGGTATCCAGTGATAGATGAAGCAAGATGCATCCTATAAATATAGTTGCAGCGGCTACAAGAAAGCGGGATTTAATTATCGCTGCAATGCAGTAGCAAAACCCTAATGAACTAATCCAGTAAAATGGAATGTGAGTCCAATAACTGTGGTGTCCATGCTGTCGATTATCGATTAAATAAAAATACAACATGTCTAGGTCGGGAAAGATGCTTCCCGATAAACCTAGAAGTAACAGCCATTTAGTTTTAGAGGGATCTAGCTGGAATTGCGGAAGCAGAAATTTGCTAACCATATAACCGGCAGGCATATGTGCCAAAAACATTTGAAGCTCCTAGTATTTAGTGAGCTTCGAATTAAACAGCCTAATTATGGTGGGAAAATGGCGTGCTTATAGCAATACCATGGAAATTTCTTTCCAGATGATTGTTTAGGCTCGCTTAATTATTTTCTTAAGAGCTTTTTGGTAAGCGAAATAAAATAACAAGACCCATGGCGAACCATGCAAAAAGAAATCGAACCAATCTACTGGTTGCATTCCTTCTGCGCCGGTGAAAATCCATTTTAGTTTTCCCCAGATGTGGGGTTCGGGAGTGTAGGGCATAAGCCCCAGCGTTAAGGCAAGGATTAGCCAAAACACTGGGTTAAATATGAAGTTAGATTTCTTCTCCACTATAGTGGACTAACATTTTCCGCTTGTAGGCCTTTGTCACCATCGACAATATCCATTAACACTTTTTGACCTTCGCGAAGTGATTTGCGACCTGTTCCAATAATGGAACGGTGATGAACAAAAACATCTTCACCATTTTCTTGCTCGATAAAGCCAAAGCCTTTTTTGTAGTTAAACCATTTAACTGTGCCCGAAGTTTGATTTGAGCTTGGGCGAGCAGCAGTTGCTTTTGCTTTTCTTGGTCTGCTTGATACTTTTCTGGCTAGATTTTTGATTAAAGTTAAAACGATCGCTAATGCTAATAAACCGCCAGCAATCTTAAGAGCGGTGTTGATAGGTTGAAAAGGCATATTTTCAGTAAACATGGTAAGGATGACGCCTAAAAGAATACCTAGGCTAGTTAATATTTTTGAATCGATCTTCATGATTCTCTTCGCTCTCCCTGATGTAATGTATTATTGTGATGTTTGGAGTATGTTTCCAGCGTTGATTATAATCACTTAGCACTGGGGCGTAAGCCCCTCCGTCATGGCTATACCGCTTTGCTATAAGCCTTTGAATTCCGCTGATAATTGTATAAAGATCTCTTTTTCATGGGTAGAGACTCTATTTTAGTGGTTTTAAAGCCATGCTCGCGAAACCAATGAGAGGTTTGTGTGGTGAGCACAAAGAGCAGATTGGCTCCAGCTGCTGAGGACTTCTTTTCTAAATGGGTAAGCATTTTGCTGCCTCTACCATTTGATTGGTATTCTGGATGCACTGCAAGGCAGGCTACTTCTGCTGCATTTTCTTCAGTGAACACTTGTAGAGCACCACAGGCAAGCACCATGCCATCACGCTCGATGACATCAAAGCTCTCAATTTCCAATTCCAGCTGTTCGCGTGTACGTGACAATAAAGCACCATTGTCTATCAGTGGTTGAATAAGCTCAGTAATTCCGCCTACATCATTGATGGTAGCGGGTCGAATTTCATCATACGTTTCAGCAGTAACTAAGGTTGCAACACCGTCTAGGGTGTAAAGCTCTTCTAATAAAGCTCCAGGTTTAGATGCGTCGAGTAAATGCACGCGTTTTACATCTTCTAAACAAGCTTGTATCGCAACATCAAGATATCCTTTGAGCTGTTGTTTACTTTTTGGTAACTTTTTAACAAGTTCTTTTGCTTCGTTAACATTATAATGGTTGTCACTTTGTTTTTTATTGCCAGGCGCAATAAATTTATCCAGCAAAAGAATCAGTTTCTCGCATTGTAGAGAGCATGCAACATGTTTAGCTACTTCGATGCTGGTTAAGTTAAAAATATCTCCAGTCTTGGAGTAACCTAAAGGCAACATCAAGACAATGTTGTTTGCATCCAGTTGCTTCTGAATTTCATCGGCGACAACGCTGCGTACTTCCCCAGTATGTTGGTAGTCCACACCATTGCGTATACCTACGGGTTTTGCGCGCACATAGTTACCGCTGACTACATTCAGCTTCATGCCGGACATTGGAGTATTGATCAGGCCAATAGAAAAAAGTGCTTCTATATCGGTCTTAATGCTGCCCGCAACTTCTTTAATGGCATGCAGCGTTTTTGTATCGGTGATGCGCCAATTATTCTCAAATGAACTGGCTGACTGTTTGCCAAGTTTTTTATCTATATGAGTGCGTAGGCCTAACACTAAAACTAGCTTTACTCCTAAGGTATGTACGAGTGCTAGATCATGTATAAGAGAGGCGGTATTTTTATTTGCTAATAAAGCATCATTTATACAAAGCACAAACGTCTTGCCACGATGCGCATAAATATATGGCGTGGCCTGTCGAAAGCTTTCTAGCTGGAATGTTGAATCTTTTGGCACGGCTAAATATGGTTAAAATTATCTATAATTAATTTGTAAGGTACTAGTTAAGCCTATGAATTCACATAGGTTATCGCATTAATCTTTTGCTATCTTAGACCTCATTAGGACCTTATAATAGGCGAAGAGAATTTGTCTACGGTAGCGCTATTTTACTAGCTGGTCGAATTTTATACACATAATCCTATAACCACCAATATAGTCAAATTATTGAGAATTAAGAATGCGAAAAATACAGCTAATTAATGCTGGCATATGTATAGCAGTAATGCTTTTCATCAGTCCCATCAGCTTTGCAGGAGGAGAGACTATTAAATCTCCCATCCTAGATAGAGTTAAAGTGCTGCATAAGGTGCCTGAGAATTTAGACAGCCTAAGTCTGCAGCAGTTACATGCAGAGCGTGAAACTCGTCAGCGAGATCTTGAAGTAATTCGCCAAGCAAGTGATGAGCCCGAAGTGGCTAAGCAGCAGTTGTTGGAAGCTATTATGGCTCACGACGATGTACGCTTAAAAATCGCAGAAGTTATTCCTGTAATGGTTGAAGATTATAAAATAGAAGGAGAATTTCGTGATTCATTGATGGGGTATAGTAATACCTTTAACGTAGATATGCGTGAAGCACGCAAGGATGTGCATTCAATTAACGATTATAAATCCTATGATTTTCGTTTTGCAGCGGTTTATATGTCTATGATGTTTAAATTTAATGAAAACCCCGAGTTTCATAAAAGATTAGTTTCAGATATGCAGGATTCGGATACCGCTATTGGTAGTTATCGAAAAGAGTTAGATGAATCTTATGCCAAGGTTGAGCATGATAAGTATCTAATTCAAAATATTTATTCTGTTAATGAATTGGAACAAGCAATTGCTGCGATTGATGAGGAAATTTCAAAGCGAAAACAAGCAGAATTATAAAACTTAATATAATATTAAGATTAAGCAGTAGGCTTAATTTTTTTATACTGAGGTGTTGGGTATGAATAAATTAAAGTATATATGTATATGGCCGATGTCATTAATAATGACATCGACTTTATTGTGTCTAAGCATTGCAGGAGCGGAAGAAACTTCTGAGGCACAACCTCCGCCTGAAATCGTTATCGATGCACCACCTCCTACTCAGTCACCTGTAAAGCTAGATGCAGATGGATATGAAACCATTACTATCTACGAATCAAAAGTGTTGCCAGGTTTCCGTCCGTGTACAACTGAAGATTATCGAAACCGAGATACTGACCCAGTAGCATGTCAAGACGAAGAGGCTTCTCGTGTGATGTCTACACGCAATAAACAGGCTGTATCAGATGATCTAATTGTTGAAGATGATGCGGTACCGCAAGGAAATATTTTCAAATTAAAGTTTGAGCGTTTCAAGAAAAAGAAGACTAATTAAGTAGTACTGTTCTTTTTGGCCCACAAGAATTTTAATTTGCAATCACGATATTTGGAGCATAAATAGCTCACTTATAATCTTGGTGGATTTGCTCCCAACAGCTTGCTGGGAGCAATGTTTTACTTCTAGGGCCGGTAAGATTCAAAAGTCGCGTCTATATTGGTATGAAATATATGGTTTGAGCAATTACTCAAAGTCTTCACTGAAATTGCCAAAATGATTTCCAGGATTTGTTGCTCTTGATAACCAGCGCTCAGAAATTTTTGCGCGTCTACTTTATTGATCAAGCCACGGGTTTCAAGCAACCGCAGAGTAATTTCGGTGAGAGCTTGCAGCTTCGCATCGGCTAAAGGCTCACCTGTGCGAATCGCCGCGAGCAAGGAAGAATATTAGAAAACTATCATTGGCCAGGAAATATCCGAGAATCACAACATGTCATCACAAGAGCTGCAATTCTTTCTACTGGTAAAAAGCTACAATTAGATCCAGCACATTTTCAAACAGAAACCGAAGAAAAAAGTGAAAGCACAAAATCAACTAAGACTTTACCAGAGTCTAAATTCTTAACGATTAATGAATTTAAGCAGCTTGAAAAAGAAAACATCATTGCTGCTTTAAAGCATAGTGGTTGGCGTGTATCTGGTAAAAGTGGAGCTGCAGACTTATTAGGTATTAAACCCACAACACTTGCACATCAAATGAAAAAATTAAAAATACAGAAGCCTGAATAACTGCTAACGAACCAAAGCGGACATTAGGCGCAGCACTTAAACATATTTTAAATAATAACTTGGGTTAAATACCTATAAAATAAGATATGAATATAAAATCAAAAGAGCAAGTTGGGACCGTACAATCCATCTGGCAATATGCCGTAAAATCCATGAATGGCGTGAAATTGGAAAAAGCTGAATTCACTGATGGCGGTATACTAGGGGATCGTAGCTATGCATTAATAGACCAATCAAATCAAAAAGTCGCAAGTGCTAAATTTCCTAAAAAATGGGCTAAGTTACTTGAGTTAAATGCGGCTTTTGTTAAACAACCCAGCCAAAGTGACCAGCTCCCTGCTGTCCGGATTACCTCAGCATGTGGGCTTGATTTTTTAAGTACCGATAAAAATGCAGATGAGTTGCTTTCTGACTATGTAGGTCGAGTAGTAAAGTTGACCTCGTCACGACCTAATTCTGTAAGTTTAGAACGCCTAGACCCACTTGAAACAGACGAAACCCTTTTAGATATCGGCGATTTGATGCTGAAAAATAAATTCTCAGACTATGCGGACATACACTTATTAACTACAGCAAGTCTCCAACAACTTTCGAGCTTATCATCAGATGTACAATTTGATGAACGGAGGTTCCGTCCAAATTTAGTAATTGAGACAGATCTAGGTGTTACAGGATTCGCTGAAAATGATTGGGTTGGGAAAACAGTTGTTGTCGGTGATAGCATTCGTTTTAATATTACAGATCCCACCCCTCGATGTTCAATACCAACATTAAGTAACGGCACATTTCCTAAAGACCCTAAAGTGTTAAAAACAATTGTTGACCACAATATGCTAGAAGTTCCATTGCTCGAAAACAAAACGCTACCATGCACTGGTATTTATGGCTTTTTAATACAAAGTGGAGTTGTTTCTATTAATGATCCTGTTTGGATTGAATAATTATCAAATGGCCGTTATTGGTCGAGAGCGGATATTAAGTTTAAGAGTCTAATTAGTTGCATCATCCCTGATGTGCCTCATATTCGCATATCCCTATGCACTCTAATTGGTTGATAGTAGACATTAGGGAAATAAAAGATTTAATCTGATGCAACATTCTTGTTGTAACTCAGACTCGCACGGTCGCTCCCGACTCACTAGAAATTGCATCCACCATCCATGACGGTCGTCCTGTCTCCTGCGACACTTGTGCGCCCTTGTCAACAGCTCCTGCGTTGCTCTACCACCTACATCCATGTAGTCGCGCCCATCGTTCATGTTTTCACTTTACGCAAACCTCGTGAATAACGTTTTGCAGTAAATCTATTGTTGGCTTGATCGAATCCAATGATAAGAATTCATTTTGTTGATGGGCTTGGTCTATTGAGCCAGGCCCAAGTACAACGGTTTCCATGCCCATTGCATTAAAGTAAGGGCCTTCGGTTCCGAAAGCAACGGTTGTGGGTTTCTTATTGCTCAATTGTTTGGTGAGTTGAATAATCTTTGAGTTTTCGTCTGTCTCAAAAGCAGGCACACCATCAAATAAAGCTTCAAATTCAACTCTTAAACCTAGTGGTTCAGTTATTTTTGTAACTCGCTCATAAAGTTCTTCTCTAAGAGTATCAATTTGCATACCAGGCAAAGGGCGCAGATCGATATGTAATTCGCAATCCCCGCAAATTCTATTGGGGTTGTCGCCACCATGAATGTGTCCAAGGTTTAATGTGGGAATCGGTACAACAAAATCATGATTGATGTATTTATTGGCTAGTTCTTGTTTGAATTGTTCAAGTTCGTTGAGTACAACGCGCATGCCTTCCAATGCATTGTTGCCTAAGCTGGGGTCACTAGAGTGCCCGGCTTGACCATGAATTTTGATGGCTTCCATCATTACACCTTTGTGTTGGTGTATGGGGGTTAAGTCGGTTGGTTCTCCAATGATGCAATACTTGCCAAGCTTTTGACCTTTAGTCTCCAATGTTTGGGCTAAAGTTTTTGCGCCTTGCATAGTAGATTCTTCATCCGCTGTGGCAATGATGGTCAGGCGTTGCTTTAAATCTTCATTGGTAAATTCTTTTGCTGCTTCGATAGCGATGGCCAAGAAAGACTTCATGTCAGCCGTGCCAAGTCCAAATATTTTTTCGTCTATTTGCGTGGCCTTGTATGGATCGGTATTCCAGCCTGTTTGGTCAAAGTTTACGGTGTCGGTATGGCCGGATAACACTAAGCCATCATCGCCTTTACCTATGCTGGCAATTAAATTTACTTTAGGATTGTTAGAATTTGGCGAGTCAGAATTAGCAACAATTTCAGTTTGGAAGCCTAGGTCATTTAGCCAATTGGCTAGACAGTTAATGACAGGCTGATTACTAGTATCAATTTCAGCTTGGGTGCTGCTGACTGAGGGAAGGGCAATTAACTGCTCGATCATCTCCAGCAGTTTGGGTGTAGCCTTCATAAGTGTTGTTGTTTAAGCCATGCCTTGGGCAATTTTGTATATCGCTTCTGCATCCAATGCAATATCGTTGGATTCAAATAGTTTGGCAATGCATGCACGGTGCAGTTTTAGTTTTAGTGCGCCAATGCCGATGCCACCAAACACTCGCTTACCATAGCGTTCAGTGTCTTTATCCATCACATCGATGCCTTCAAAACCTAGGATCTTAGATGTACCTACATCAGCAATGAGTTCTAAGGTGGGATGGTCTTGCCACTGTTTAGCATTGAGTAATTGTATTCCCGCTTTTGCAGCACCAAACACTACATGGGCGCCATCCATTGCAGCTTGTATTGATTCATCATCACTGGCTTGCATAGGTGTCATTTCAACGCCAAAGCGCTCGTGCATTTCATCACAGGCTTCTACTGAGCGGGACTGCTTGCGGGAAGTAAGTCGAACATTCGCGCCACTAATGGCCAGTAGCACCGCTGCACGTTGTCCTACTGGGCCGGTGCCAGCAAGCACTACTGCAGTTTTACCTTGTATATTGGTCGCTTTGCTTAAGAGCGCAACGCCTGCCGCTGATGTGGTATTACAACCATTGCTATCTAACATTATCGATACACGGAAGTTTTGAAAAAACTGATCGTGTACTAATTGAAAAAGTTTTTGACCTTCAATTAAATCACTGCCTCCAACAAAGATTGCAGTATTCTTTTTATATTTTGGAGCGCGCGTATAGACTGCACCTTCAACAAGGCCGCCACAATTTTCTTCATTGACGCCACCTAATTGAGTAACATGATCGGCGCCACCATCGTAGGCGACTACTGAATCAAATACGCTAGGTATAGCGTCGGTATCAAAATGGTATAAAAGTTTTTTCATGTCTATTATTTTAGGTCTTATTATTTTTAGTTTTTAAAAAGTAATTAGCCAAAGCTATTACCCAGTACTGCCTATCCCCGCTGCTACGCAGTTAATGGATAATAATAATGGAACTAATACGTCTTCTATGTTTTGGGTCTCATCGCCTTCACTACGAAACTTCTTCACTAGTTCTACCTGTTCAATGCCCACTTGGTTGAGTGCTTCGATGCGTCGATAGAAGTGGCGTTTATAATTAGGAAAACGATCACAAAGCTGATCTTCACCGGTAATTTTTAATATATTTTTCGTTGTCAGTTCATATTCTTCTTTAATATCAGAGAATATCTGAGTTCGATGTTCTTCGTTAGTAACTAGTTCGCAATACTTCTCAGCAACTTCCATGTCTACTAGCAAAAGTGTTTTTTCAGCACCGTCTAATATTAATCTAAACAGTGGGTGCTTCTCGTACATCTTGTTAAGAAGTTCTGTACCGAGTTCGCCACGTATTTTGATGATTTGTTCTAGGCTACTGCCTACTCCATACCAGCCTGGTACGAGAAGTCGATTCTGTGTCCATGCAAATACCCAAGGTATTGCGCGCAGATCATCTAGTGAAGCTGCACCAAAACGCCGTGCCGGTCTTGAGCCTATTTTCATAAGCGTAAGCTCTTCAACTGGACTGGCTTGCTGATAAAAGTCGACTAAACCTGGATGCTCGATTAATTTTCTGTAAGCGACATAGGCAGTTCCAGACAGTGCTTCAAGCGCTTCGTCTAATTCGGAATTGGTTTGGTAGGCTGGATCTTTGCCAGACATCAGTGAGTGAGTGATGACACTAGAGGCTAAAATTTCCATCTGTTCTTCAGCAAATCCACGGTTGGCGTATTTGTATGAAACCACTTCGCCTTGCTCAGTAACCCGCATACGTCCATCAATGGTGCCAACCGGCTGTGCTGCTATAGCACGACCACTCGGTGCACCACCACGACTAACCGAGCCGCCACGACCATGGAAAAATGAAATCGGCACTTTATGTTTTTCGCCGGCTGCATGAATTTCTGATTGAGCCTTGCTGATGATCCAGTTAGAGGTGAGAAAGCCACCATCTTTGTTAGAATCTGAATAACCCACCATGACTTCTTGGGAGCCACCGAATTTTTTAATTGTGCGTCGAACAAAGGCATGCTCTAAAAGCTCTGTTAAAACGCCTGGGCCGTTTTCAAGATCATCAATGGTTTCTAGTAGTGGCACAATCATAATGCGACAAGCTTCTAGTCCATCAGAATCAGTAAATAGTCCTACATATTTCGCTAATAGATATACACCCAAAACATCTGTGGCAGTTTTCGTCATACTCAATACGCATACGCCAAATGATTTTCGGTCTAGCTTGTTTTGGAAGTATTTAACTTGTTCGAGCATGGCTAAAGTAGACTGTGCTTGTTTAGATAAATTATCGAAACGAGGGACCACACGTAATGGTTGCGTTAATTGATCAACAATCCAGTTGTTCCATTCTTGAGATGTAGGATCAGGCACATCTATATGAGTTTTTTGGTGCAATGCTTGCCATATCTCTGCTAGCACACTATTGACTACCGTAGTATTTTCGCGAATGTCTAGGCTGACCGTTCTAAAGCCAAAGGTATCCACCATGTGTCGCAATGGACGTACATCTGCATCGCTTAAGTGCCCACACTTAGCATCCGCCAAGCCTTGTTCAAGATGACTGAGATCCGTAGATAAATCTGCTGCACGATGATAGGCAATTTTTGATTTACTTGGGTCATTAAGATTCCTTAAAGTCGCATCAATTCTGGTCAACATATAACGCAGGTATTGTCTAAACACTTCACCTGGATTACGTTGTGAATAGGCTTCTGTTTCGCCCAACATTTCTAGTTTGTCTTTTAATACTTTTGTAAAGCTTTCTGATACGTCTACAGAATGGTTCGCAATACTTAGTTTAGAACCAAGCTCAAAAA
Organism: uncultured Mycobacterium sp.; assembly: GCA_964196535.1. Taxonomy (GTDB): domain Bacteria; phylum Pseudomonadota; class Gammaproteobacteria; order UBA4575; family UBA4575; genus JABDMD01. Next base: position 33,361 of record CAXMUG010000083.1, read on the forward strand.
TATCTTGTCGATAACGTTTTATGCATGCTTTGGCATTCGTTTGTATCGCGGATGCAGTAACTTTATGCGTGACATTTGGATTTCCGTCACGGTCTCCGCCAATCCATGACCCAAAGCGGAAAATAGGGGGCACTTTAAATTCATAATGTGGGTAGGCTTGTTCTAATGCGCGATCCAGTTCTACATACAGTTCTTTTACACCATCAAATAATGATTCAACAAAAAAGTGCAATCCCCATGTTACTTCTTGTCCAACACTAGGTTTTTCTAAACGAATTTCACCCGTTAACCAAAGTAAATCAATTTCGTTGCGTAGTTCATTAGCTAAGTCATCTCTTTCTCTAGGGGTCCAGCGCTTTAGTTCTAACTGTTTAAGTAGTACATAGATTCGACGATGCACCTCTAATACGGTTACGCGTTTCGCTTCTGTTGGGTGTGCGGTGATTACAGGGCTGATTAAGCTGTTATCTAATAAGGTTTGTATATCTTCTGCAGAAATACCTTTTTGCTCAGCGCTTGAGAAGGAATATGCAAAAGTGCCAGGCACACGGTCACGATTATATTCTTTTTCAATTTGACGACGTTGCCGCACCATTGCATTTTGTTCTGCAATGCTTAATAGCTGGAACCATATTCCATAGGTTTGCAGGACATATAGAATTTTTGAGGCAGGGCAGTCGCGAATATCTTGCTTGCCGTTAAAATAAGCTTCGATATCTGGTTGACGCGCACGAATAACACTTAGCAATTGTTGATAAAGCAGCTCTACTAATTCATCTTCATAGGATGCCGCAGGATTGATAATCATACTGCCGGTGGCAACTTTGGTAAGTTGTGTCCAGGAAAGTGGCGAGGTATCGGTCATACTAGTTTTAGTTTATTAATATTAAGCTGCGCATAGTAAAAGAGGTCCGCTAAGGACCTCTTTATAATAGGGTTGATTAAGCCAATTTGATATGCCCGAATAGGCATAGATATGCTATTTCAGGACCCATTTCTGGGCTTAATTAAGATCGCTCTAAACGAGCTTGTCTTTCGGAGTTTCGCCAGCTTCAAATGCTGCTAGATTCTCAAGAACTCGATTACCCATAGCCACACGTGTCTCGATAGAGGCGCTGCCAAGGTGAGGTAGTAGAACTGCATTCTCCAGCTCAAGGAAACGCTCATCTAATGCTGGTTCGCCTTCAAACACATCCAGACCAGCACCTGCAATCACGCCATTTTTAAGTGCGTCAATTAATGCATCATTATCAACCACATCACCACGAGCTGAGTTTATTAAAAACGCAGAGGGCTTCATTTTCGCGAGACTTTCTTTATTTAATAAATGGTAAGTATCTTTGCCGCCTGGACAGTGAATAGAAACAAAGTCTGAGTTCGCTAAAACTTCATCAATGGAATCTACTTGCTGTGCATTGTATTTCTTGATCACGTCAGCCGGAGGCGGGTATGGATCAGAAAAGATGATTTTCATACCAAAACCATGATGCGCACGTTGTGCCATGGCTTGCGCAATACGGCCCATGCCGATTAAGCCTAAGGTCTTGCCAGTAACTTTAGAAGCTAGTAAGTGAGTAGGGCGCCAGCCGGCCCATGACTTTGAGCGTAGTTCTCTTTCACCTTCACTGGTGCGACGTGCAACGGTTAACATTAATGTCATTGCGATGTCAGCTGTGCAATCAGTTAATACTTCTGGTGTGTTCGTTACCGTTAAGCCGCGTGCTTTAGCAGCATCTAAGTCAATGTGGTTAAAACCTACGCCAAAGTTACCAATGAATTTTGCACGTAATGGTTCTGCGCTTAATACTTCAGCATCGATTGGATCAGTTACAGTTGGCAAAAATGCATCACAGTTAGCCAATGCTTCTTTCATTTCGTCTTTGCTCATAGCCACGTCATTTTCATTCAACGTTACGTCATACTTTTCTCGCAACGTAGCTTGAACTTCTTCTGGCCAGGCGCGTGAAACGATTACTTTTAATTTGCTCATTATTATTTTCTCCTACAAGCTTCAACTACGAGATGTCTTTCATTACTCTTTCCATCGTTGAGCCAAGCTCTGATGGATTCGGTGCAACAATGACACCTGCTTCTTCAAGCATTTGTACTTTTTCTGCAGCACTTTCACCAACACCAGAAACAATCGCGCCTGCGTGACCCATGCGTCGACCTTTCGGTGCAGTTAGACCTGCAATGTAAGCAACTAATGGTTTAGTCATGTGCTTTTTAAAGAATTCAGCCGCTTCCGCTTCTTGCGGACCACCGATTTCACCAATCATCATCACTGCTTTGGTTTCAGGATCGGCTTCAAATAACTCTAAGATATCCTTATGAGAACTACCGTTGATTGGGTCGCCACCAATGCCAATACTGGTGCTAATACCTATGCCTAATGCTTTCATTTGCGATGCAGCTTCATAGCCGAGTGTTCCTGAACGCGCTACTACACCAACGTTACCTTTCTGATAAATATGGCCAGGCATGATGCCTAGTAAGCATTTTTCAGGGCTGATGCTACCTGCACAGTTAGGGCCCGTTAGGCGCATACGGTCTTCTTTTTTGTAGCGATACATATAACGTTTAACACGCATCATGTCTTGCGCAGGAATTCCATCAGTGATGGAAACACAAGTTTTAATCCCTCCATCGGCAGCTTCCATAATTCCATCTGCAGCATAGGCACCTGGAACAAATACAATACTCGTTTCGGCACCGGTGCTTGCAACGGCATCTTTCACAGTATTAAACACAGGTAAACCCATGTGTGTTTGACCACCTTTACCTGGGGTAACACCACCAACCACTTTGGTACCGTACTCAATCATTTCTTCCGCGTGGAAAGTTCCGATTTTGCCGGTAAAGCCTTGAACAAGAACTTTAGTATTTTCATCAATCATTATTGTCATTTTATTTCTCCCTAACCTTTTGCAACACGGTTGCGTTCGGTCACTGCTTTTTCTGCAGCTTCGTCCAAGGTGTCTGCTGTAATGAGTGGTTGACCGCTGTCTTTTAGTATTTGCATACCTTTTTCAACATTGGTGCCGGATAGTCGTACGATAACCGGTACTTTTACGTCTAACTTTTCGAATGCATGAACAACACCTTCTGCAATCCAATCGCAACGGTTAATACCAGCAAAGATATTAACTAATATGGCTTTTACCTTTTCATCATCAAGTACTAGCTTAAATGCACTCGTAACACGCTCTGGAGAAGCGCCACCACCGATATCTAAGAAGTTGGCAGGTTCGCCGCCCTTGTGTTTGATCATGTCCATGGTGGCCATAGCAAGGCCGGCACCATTAATCATGCAACCGATATCGCCATCTAAGCCTACATAGCTTAAGCCACGATCTGATGCTGAGGTTTCGCGTGGATCTTCTTGTGATTTATCACGAAGTTCTGCGATACGTGGACGACGGAATAGAGCGTTGTCATCAAAACCCATTTTGGCGTCAAGTGCCAGAACACGGTCATCTTTTGTGATAACCATTGGGTTGATTTCAACCATTGTGGCATCGTAATCACGAAATGCGCGGTAAGCGCCTTTGATTGTGTGAACAGCGTGGCTAATAAGCTCAGGTTTAATGCCTAATGCGAAAGCAAGCTCGCGAGCTTGGAAGTCACGTAAGCCTACTGCAGGTTCGACTTCTAATTTATGAATGGCTTCAGGTTTCGTTGCTGCAACTTCTTCGATATCCATGCCACCTTCGGTTGAGGTAACAAATACAACACGCTGCTTATCGCGATCTAGAACGAGTGCTAAGTAAAGCTCTTTTAAAATATCGGTAGCTTGTTCAACATAAAGTCGATATACCACTTTGCCTGCTGGCCCAGTTTGGTGAGTAACCAAGCGTTTGCCTAATAATTCGTCCGCAGCATTCCAAATTTCTTCATCATTGCTGCAAAGCTTAATGCCGCCCGCTTTACCGCGTGCGCCAGAATGAATTTGTGCTTTGATGGCCCATTTACTGCCACCAATTTCTTTTGCACGGTAAACAGCTTGCTCAGGACTATATGCTAGCCCACCCTCTGCAATGCCTACACCGCACTCGGATAATATTTCTTTCGCTTGATACTCATGGATATCCACTTAAATTCCCTCCCGAGAAAATGATTCGTTTTTATCTTATTGGCTTAATCTTGGAGGTCGCCTTATAGGTCGTTGGAGTTTCGGCAGACCAAACGACTTTTATAGCCTATTCTGAACCCTCAGGACAAACTCTCTTGTTGGGTAATTGCTCAATTCATGAGCAATAAGGTAGGGCAAAAATAGAAATTCTGAAAGGTAGAAACAAAAGTGCCCGCAAAGCGGGCACTAATAACATCAGTAAAAGTTAGGTATTTCTAACTTTAAGATTTCGCAGCAATTGCTTCAGCAGCTCGAACAACGTTCTCCGCCATTTTTGCAGAAGCCGCGTCGATCATCTTGCCATCCAATGATGCAGCACCTTTGCCTTCTTTTGCAGCCTTGTCTAATTCTTCAAGGATACGGTGCGCTTTGGTTACTTCAGCTTCAGGTGGCGAGAAAACTTCGTTTGCCAACTCGATCTGGTTAGGGTGAATTGCCCATTTGCCTTCACAACCTAATGCAGCAGCACGGCGTGCACCGAGCAGGTAACCATCAGGATCACTGAAATCACCAAATGGACCGTCGATAGGACGTAAGCCATAGGCGCGACAAGCAACCGTCATGCGTGAAATCGCAGCATGCCATTGATCACCCGGGTAATCAGGGTTTAAGCCACCGATGTTGGTAGTGCGTGCGCGATTACTCGCTGCATAATCCGCAACACCGAAGTGCATGGCTTCCATGCGTGGGCTTGAAGTAGCAATCGCTTCTACGTTTGCCATGCCCAATGCAGTTTCAATTAAAGCTTCAAGACCGATTTTATCTTCCAGTCCCATTGCTTCTTCGATTTGAGTAACCATGGCATCAACCATATACACGTCACCCGTAGTTCCTACTTTAGGAATTAGTATGGTGTCTAGATTAGCGCCTGCTTGTTCGCAAACATCTACTACATCACGATACATGTAGTGAGTATCTAAACCGTTGATTCGAACCGATACGGTTTTACCGTTACCTTTCCAATCATGATTATTTAATGCTTCGATTACATTTTTGCGAGCTTGAACTTTGTCGTCAGGAGCTACGGCGTCTTCCAAGTCTAAAAATACATAGTCAGCCGCACAGGTTACGGCCTTTTCCATCATTTTAGGATTAGAACCAGGAACCGCTAGCTCACAACGTTGCACGCGTTGGCGTGCAGGTTTGTATAGAGTAAAACTCATAGTGTGTACCTTCTATTTTTTAGCTTTTCTTTTAGCTGGTGCTTTTTTCTTAGGAGCCGCTTTTGGTGCCGCGAACTTTTTGATTTTCTTACCGGTCTTGCGGTAGTACTCACCAGCAGCTGCAACGCCGCTTCCTGGCTTGATCTTGATGCCAGCATCAAGAAGGGCCATTTCTACAGTGCCTAAAGCTGCCATCATGCGCGCTTCGTTGTTGTCGCCGAGGTGACCGATACGGAAAACCTTGCCCGCAACTTTAGATAAGCCGGCACCTAGTGAGATGTTGTATTTATGGTATGCAATATGAATTACTTCATTCGCATTTTTGTTTTCAGGAACTAAGATTGCAGTAACGGTATCTGAGTTCCATTTTGCTGAAGTTGCACAAGTCTTTAAACCCCAGGCTTTAACGGCAAGACGTACACCTTCTGCTAAACGATGATGACGTTTAAAGGTATTTTCTAAACCTTCGCCTAAAATCAAATCAATCGCTGCACGTAGTCCGCGCAACATAGGAACAGACGGGGTGTAAGGGAAGAAACCATCTTTGTTGGTATTCATGTGGTCTTGAATATCTAGGAAACAGCGAGCACATTTTGCAGTTTTACGTTTTGCTAATGCACGTGGGCTGAATGCTAAAATAGCCATGCCTGCTGGTAACATAAAGCCTTTTTGCGAACCACTTACCGCAATATCAACGCCCCATTTGTCCATTTGGAAATCGATGCTGGCTACAGAACTTACGCAGTCCACCATTAATAAAGCAGGGTGCTTAATTTGCTTTAGCATTTTGCCAACAGCACCAATATCACTGGTTACGCCTGTAGCAGTTTCGTTATGGCAACAAACAACGGCTTTAATTTCGTGTTTCTTGTCAGCAAGAAGAATTTTCTTAAACTTCTCAACTGGAACGCCTTCGCCCCATGGAGTTTCTATTAGGTCTACTTCTAGGCCAATACGGCAAGCAAGGTCATACCATAAATGACTGAACTGACCAAAACGTGTAGTTAAGATTTTGTCACCTGGCGACATGGTGTTTGCTAAGGCAACTTCCCAACCAGCTGTACCGGTTGCAGGGAATAAAAAGCATGTGCCTTTTGTAGTTTTGAAAATCTTTTTAACGTCTCGCAATAAAGGTTTAACGAGTTCAGGAAAGTCTGGTGCACGGTGATCTTCTTGAGGACAGATCATTGCATTTTGAACTTCTTGAGGAATGTGTGTAGGACCGGGGCAGAATAAATAATTTCTTCCAGGATAAGACAGTTTTTGTCCAGGCATAACGAGAACCCTTATATGTGATATTAATGTTTAGTTTAAGAAGGAGCCCCGCAGCATATAGTTTTTTTCGAGGTGGCCGGAGCTGCCAATAATTTTACGCGCAAACAAGTTGCGCGAAAGGTCAAGCATCTTGCCATAAGCCCTAAAGTGGCTCAAGCCATTTGCATATTACGAGTTGGGTATTATAGGGATATAAAAGTGGTTTTAGCGAATTTGTTGTGCCAATTTACAGTGAGCATTGCTTATAAGGCGTTTTGTAATTTGGCCGCATACAAAGTGTTTTCTAGTAAACAGGCTACCGTCATGGGTCCTGTGCCCCCCGGCATAGGTGTGATAGCGCCTGCGATTGATTGCACGGCTTCAAAATCTACATCACCTCGAATACCCTCATCGGTTCGAGTGACTCCTACATCAATTACTGCAGCCCCTGGTTTGATGTGTTCTTGTTTAACAAGATGTGCAATGCCCGCTGCGGCAACTACAATGTCAGCAGATTTGGTAAATGCACCGATATCACCACTGCGTGAATGGGCTAAAGTTACAGTGGCATCAGTGCCTTTGCGCCCTAGTAACAAAACTTGCGGAAGCCCCACTAAAGTGGAACGCCCAATAACTACTGCACGTTTGCCACTGGTTTCTATCTCGTAGTGCTCGAGTATGCGCATCACACCTAGAGGCGTGCAGGGTACTAATCCAGGTACGCCGCGCATAAGTTTGCCTAGATTATTTTCACTTAAACCATCGACATCTTTTTCAGGCGGCAATAAATCGATAATTTTATGTGTGTCGAGTTGTTTTGGTAATGGCAACTGAATCAATATTCCATGCACGCTAGGATCATTAGCAAGCTTAGTTATTTCTTCACAGGCTTGTGACATGGATATATTACTAGCGAGTTCAACATGCTTGGATTGAATACCAATGGTGGCTGCACGTTTTTCTTTCATGCTCACATAGAGTTTGCTAGCGGGGTCGTTCCCTATAAGCACAGTGGCAAGAGTTACTTTTGCGTTAGGAGATTGTGCTAGCTGCTTGGCTATTTTACTTTGAACTGCTTCGGCAACCACATTTCCATTCATTAGGATTGCGCCGCCAGGAGTTTTGTTAAATTCTGTTGTCATTAGAATATTATGCTTTAGAACTAGCGCTTAGGATAGGTGGTTACCTAAATCAGATTACGCAAAAAAAAGCCGCTATTAAGTAGCGGCTATTTTTAATACACGAAATGTTTAATTTATTCAGCAGGCTGTTTGCTTGGATCTAGGTAGATAAAGCTCTTACCTAGCTTTCCATTGTAGTTACCTGCAGAAATCATAATCAGTCCTGGTGTGTCTACCGAAGCTTTGATTGCGGCTTGCGTCGCATCAATAATCGGCTGCATGCCTTGACCATTCATGATGATTTCCATCACACAGTTAACGCCTTCCGGCAATCCTGCTTCAACCGTAGGATCATCTTGTAACATTGGGCAGAATTTTTCGTAAGTGCTGGCAATGGTGAAGTCATAGCTACTTCCAGCTTTTGAGCCACTGCCTGCAATACCGCCCGGGAAGGTTGAGATCACACCCGGCATTGGGAGGATCGCTTCCACGCCTTTTTCTGCAGCAAGGAGTGCGGAATCCACACTGTCACCAAAGAACCAAAGGTTGCCACCCATAAGCCCATCTGCATATCCAAGACGACGATCTAAAATGAATTCTCCACCTAAGATTGGAATCCACCACATTTTGCGACCAAAACGCTCGATGCGTTTTTGGTAGCCGTTACCGAAGTAAGCGACTTTACGACCCATGTGGTAATACTCTTCTGAATCAACTAGGTTGAAACATGAAGCGGTAGGGCAAGTCATAACGTTTTGACTGATACGCACTAATGCAGATCTTTCTAACGCTTCTACACGATCTTTGCGAAAGCGTGGAATGTGAAGTTGCACGATAGCGCCTGGGCGACCATCTGGAGTTTCAAAACTTTCGTCACCACCTGGACCGACATAACGATCCATCCCAGCTTCACAATCACACAAGATTGAACTTGATGCGTTACCCGTTGCAGCGTTAACCGCGTGGTCTAACCATTTACGGTCACGTGCAGTGATTAAAAATTCTGTGTAGAGGCTTTTAAACGCTTCTGCGTAAGTATCATCAATTTTTGCAGCCATCTTTTATCCTCGACCGATGCCTTCGTACACAGCATCTTCAGTAACGACTTTGTCCATAAATACATCATGTGGAGCAACAAGTATTTCATCAAATATTTGTGACTCATAGCATAATGCTACAAGTGGGCAATCAGCGCGAAGTTGCTCAAGTAGACGGTCATAGTAACCTTGTCCATTACCCATGCGACCACCCTTCTTATCGAAGCCTGTACCAGGAACCATGATGATGTCGATTTCTTCAGGAGTCACCTCTTTTTCTGGGTTGCCCCATAATTCTTTAGGTGGTTCTAGGATGTCCCATTTGCCAACAACCATTTCTTCTAAGCTTTCCATCCACCAAAGGCCAAGCTTGTTATCGCCATTTTCGTCTTCAGTGCAATAAGGAACGATAATTTTCTTTTCGCCCTTGTTAACTTCTGCAATTAATTCATCTTTTGTGCGAGTCTCAGAGCGGCAATCGATATACCACATTGCAACATTGGATTTTTGGTACTCAGAGAGAGCCATAAAATTTGCACAAGCTTTTGCACTAACTTCTTCTTTGTTTTCTTGAGCAGCACGACGGTCGTATGCTTCACGACGCATTTTGTTTTTGCGCTCCATTACTTTTTCTAGTTCTTCGGGGGATAATAATGTCGCCATCGACAGCTCCTTAAAGTTTTAGTGGTAAGACTAAAATGGTAATAATCAGAACGGGCAATCCTATCTACTTATTCCACCCCTGACAATTTATGCTTTATAGATACTTAGTAACTCTGAATGAAGCCATTCTGAGTTCTTCGGAGAAGAAAAACGAAAATTCGATATCTTTTTTTCACGATTTACAATCACTTATGTGATTGTAAATCGTGATGCTTACCTGCATAACAGTGAATTTATAGAGCCATCAATTCGGTTAGTCCGTCACAGCGCCGTTTGATGCGGAAGATACTTGTGCTGCATATTTAGCTAAAACCCCACGTTTATAACGGGGTTTCGGTGCGGTCCATTTCTTTTTACGCTGCGTGAGTTCTTTCTTAGATAGATTCACGTTGATCTCACGTTTTTGTGCATCGATGGTGATTTGATCGCCATTCTTAACTAGAGCGAGTGGCCCACCCACTGCAGCTTCTGGCGTGATGTGGCCAACGACAAAACCATGGCTACCGCCTGAGAAGCGGCCATCGGTAATTAAAGCAACGTCTTTGCCGAGTCCTTTGCCCATGATTGCAGAAGTAGGTGACAACATTTCGCGCATCCCCGGGCCGCCTTGCGGACCTTCATAGCGAATCACGATTACATCACCTTTCTTAATTCCACCATCGAGAATTTTTTCTAAAGCTTTTTCTTCTGACGCAAACACGCGCGCTTTACCGGTGAAACTTAAACCTTCTTTGCCAGAAATTTTAGCTACTGCCCCTTCGGGAGCTAAGTTTCCATAAAGAATAACTAAGTGGCTGTCTTTTTTAATTGGATTGTCAAAATCGCGAATAATATCTTGCGACTTTGGATAAGGTTTAACATTTTTTAAATTTTGCGCCAGTGTTTTACCAGTAACTGTTAAGCAGTCACCATGTAGTAAACCTTGATCTAAAAGTTTTTTCATTAATGGCTGTATACCACCAATCTCAATTAGCTCGGACATCATGTATTTACCGCTCGGACGTAAATCCGCAAGTACTGGAATTTTTTTGCCCACACGGGTGAATTCATCAATAGTGAGTTTCACTCCTATAGCATGCGCCATTGCGAGTAAGTGCAGCACTGCATTGGTTGAGCCGCCTAGAGTAATCAAAACCGTAATAGCATTTTGGAATGCTTTTTTGGTCATGATATGTTTCGGTAAAATGTTTTTGTCGATTAAATTCATCACAGCTTCGCCAGCAGCGACGCAATCATTTTGTTTATCGTTTGAAATTGCGTTTTGTGCGGAACTATTAGGCAAGCTCATGCCTAAGGCTTCGATAGCTGAAGCCATGGTGTTGGCGGTGTACATGCCGCCACATGAGCCGGCGCCCGGAATTGCTGCCGACTCGACTTGCTTAAGTTCCTGGTCGCTTAATTCTTTTTTAGCGTGTTGTCCTACGGCCTCAAAAACGGAAACCACATCCACTTTTGTGTTTTTATAATTACCTGGCATGATCGTTCCGCCATAGACAAATACAGAGGGGCGATTCAAGCGTGCAAGCGCAATTAAACATCCCGGCATATTTTTGTCGCATCCACCGATGGTGACGATGCCATCAAATCCTTCGCATCCTGCAACCGTCTCAATTGAATCTGCAATTACTTCACGAGATACTAATGAGTACTTCATCCCCTCAGTACCCATAGAAATGCCATCTGAAATTGTAATGGTGTTAAAGATGACTGCTTTGCCGCCGGCTTGATTTGCACCTTTTGCAGCTTCATCCGCAAGTTTGTTGATGTGCATATTGCAAGGAGTGACCATGCTCCAGGTAGAAGCAATTCCGATTTGAGGCTTCTTGAAGTCTGCGTCTTCAAAACCTACCGCACGTAACATTGCGCGACTGGGCGCACGTTCGACTCCATCGACTACGATAGACGAGTATTTTCTTGCTTGCTTGTTATTTGATTGTTTAGCCACTTACTATACCGTGCAGAGATATTTTAGTCTGCATAGTGTAGATGCAAACGCCTGTTGGTGTCAGCTTATGAGGCAAATTTATTTTGGATGGTTTATTGAGAAGGGCAAGAAATATTTGGGCAAGACTTTAAGGTTGATTTGTTTGAAGATTGGCTGATTTCGCGTTTTGAGTCCAGGAATTCAGGATTATTGGGATTTAAAGAAATTGCACATTGAATCGAATTTAATGAAGGCTGATAACATGATTGTGCCAGTAGGCTATAAGCAAGGTTGTTATATATATCTGCACGCTTTGGATTTAATTCACGCGCCTGTAAATAGTATGAGGTTGAACTTTCAGGATTACCCAGTGTTAAGTGGGTATTCGCTGCACCCATTACGGCAACTAAACTTTCGGGCCAACGCTTTGTAATGGTCTGATAGGTCTGATTTGCTGCTTTTATTTGTCCGACTTCTTCTAGATCCACTGCTGCTTGTAGTGCATTTATCAAATTGCGGTCATTGGGTAATGTGTCTGTTGGCAGTACTGCCATCGCCCAGCGTTTTGAGCGTTTCCAAGTAAATTCGAATACACTCATGGAGACTACGTAATTTTCATTTAGACCAGAATGCAAATAAATTTGTTTTTTATCTAAGTCATATCCAATCACTAATGCGTAATGCCAGACAGGATAATATTTAACGGCTTTGTTTTGTAAAATGATGACTGGGTGCCCTACTGAAACTTCGGCTAGCAAGTAAACTAATTCAGGCGTGAGCTCATAGGCAATCATCCCTCGTTTGCGGACTGCGGCTTTCATTTCTGCTTGAAAACTACCTTTGCGTCCAGGCGTGAATACATCTTTGGCAAGTTCTTTGGGGGTTAGCTTTTTACCATAAAAATTCATCGCCATTGATAAGGTAGAGGGTCCGCAATGAAATTGTTGTTGCGGGTAAAAAGGTACGTCTTTTACAAACGCCTTAGAAGGAAGGTCACGAGGGCGTTCTAATTGTAATTGCTTGCTTTGTGGTGCAACGCATGCAGAAAGTGAAATTAAGAACAAAAAAATACCCGCAATGTAGCGGGCATTTTTTAATATCAAAAAGGCCTTACTAATGATCAAAGAGCAGTAAATATGTCCGTTATTCCGGCTAGCTCTAGGATGACTACAACCAAACCTATGACTAATACAACTACCCATGCATCACCAGCGGCAGGTAATTCATCAAAATGCTTAGCCATTTGACTTACTTCTTTGTCTGTTAGTGAATCTACTCGTTCTTGAGCTTGCGCAACAGTAAGACCATTGTGTGCTAGTAATGAGCGAACTTCATTGCGCGACATAAGAGCTCGTAGATTTTCACGATCTTGCTGGATAGATTGCTCAGATAAAAAACTATCGGTACCAACAATGCCAGCAAAAGCAGGCGAAATTTGTACAAATATAAATGAAAGTATTAATAGGTAAATAAGTGATTTACTTAGTCTCATGCTTGGCTCCTCTAGTTAGCATTTTCCCTATTATTGTTAGGGTTTATGCTAGTAAGGTCAAGTCTAATTTGATGATGTGCAGCTAAGTTCTTTAATGTGTATTCATGTGTATATTTGAGCCATCAATCTCGTGGGAAAACCACTAGATGCTCTAAGTCCAGCTTTATGCCGATTGGCTCACCAATTTTATGGTTATGGTGGCTTGGAGCGTAACACAGCACAAAATTTCCACTTTGAAGACGTAATTTGTAGAGGAATTCGGCGCCACGAAAACGCTTTTCTTCAACCAGTGCAGTAATGTGGCTACTGTCGTCATGCGGAATGTCATCGGGCCGTACCAATAGATCAACCTTGTCGCCAATTGCATGGGTACTGTTAAGCGCACCCATTACTTCACCAAATTCAGTATCCAACGTTTCATCATTCACAACCGTGGCGGGTACCATGCAACCTAAGCCGACAAAGTCGGCAACGAAACGGGTTTTGGGTTTATGGTAAATATTATATGCGCTGTCCCATTGGGCAATGTTGCCGTTTTCCATTACACCGACTTCATCAGCCATGGCGAAAGCTTCGTGTTGATCATGCGTAACGAGTACTGCAGTTACATTTTCAAGTTTGAGAATTTTGCGGACTTCAGTTGCAACCTGTTCTCTTAAGTCAGGATCTAAACTTGAAAAAGGTTCGTCGAGTAAAAGAATTTCTGGTTTGGGTGCAAGTGCGCGGGCCAAGGCAACGCGTTGTTGTTGGCCACCAGATAGTTGATGAGGATATTTTTTTTCTTGCTGCTCGAGTTCGGTTAATTCAAGGACATGTTTAGTTCTTGCCTGTTGTTCAGGTCTTGCAAGTGATTTAAGGCCAAAACAAATATTTTGCTCGACAGTTAAATGTGGAAACAAAGCTAAATCTTGAAACATCATACCGATGTGTCGGTTTTCCGGTGCCAGGGAGTACCCCGGTTTGCTAAACAACTTGTCGCGCACATAGATTTCACCTTCGGCAACGGGCTGAAACCCAGCAAGGGTTCGCAGTAACGTTGTTTTTCCGCAACCACTTGGGCCCAGCATTGAGGCAATTTGTCCTTGCTGTATTTGCAACGAAACATCCTGCAAAACATTTCTGCCTTGAAGTTCTACACTAAGGTTGCGTACATCCAGTCTTGTGGTCATGGTTTTTTATACACTATTTTCTCTGGCATTATCGTACACTGGTTTTACTGACTCTTAGTGATAGAACGATTTAGGATTAAAATTGGTAGTATGCCTACTGCAACGATTAGTAGTGCGCTACAAGCTGAATCCGCTAAACGTTCATCTGATGCAAGCTCATAAGTTCGAACTGCTAAGGTATTAAAATTAAATGGACGTAATACTAAGGTTGCGGGTAGTTCTTTTATTACTTCTACAAATACAAGTAGTGCTGCAGTAAGGACGCCGCTGCGAATTAAGGGCAGATGAACGCTGAAGAAACGGTCAAATGTTTTGTGTCCTAATAGTTGTGCAGCATCGTCAACATTGCGGTGAATTTTTGCAAGACTTGCATCTACGGAGTTAAGGCCGATTGCCATGAAACGTACAACATGTGCAAAAACCAGTGCGGCAAGTGTGCCGGTTAATAATAAACCGCTAGATATTCCAAAGTTGTTTTCTAACCATGAATCCAATGCATTATCGAACCATGCGAAAGGTAGTAGCACACCTACCGCAATAATAATTCCAGGAATGGCATAACCCATCGCGCTGGTATTTACACTGTAGAGAACGATGAAATGAGAGCTTACGCGTTTCCCATACGCCAGAAAAGTTGCTGCTGCTACAACTAAAGCAGCAACCATTAATGCAAGTCTAATGGTGTTGAACACCAAAACGTAAAACGAACTATTTATGATGTCTGGCGCTGTTTTGATGGCCCAGGAAAATAGCTGTAACGCTGGAATAATAAATCCTAACAAAACAGGTATTGAGCAAATTAAAATAGCTAATGCAGCTTTGCTGCCTGATAAAGGATAGCGCCATTTCTTTTGTGCGTTGGAGAGGTTTTGATATTTTTCTGATTTCCGACTGTAACGTTCGATAACTATTACTAGAAATACACAAAGTAATAATAGGCTGGCTAATTGTGTGGCGGCAACTCGATCACCAAGTCCAAACCAAGTGCGAAATATCCCAGTTGTAAAAGTAGGAATGCCAAAATAATGCACGGTTCCATAGTCCGCTAAAGTCTCCATGGCCACGAGTGTTAAACCTGCAATAATCGCGGGCCTTGCTAATGGTAATGCCACCTTTAGGAATGTTTTACTTAGGCCTATGCCTAGAATATGGCTGGCTTCGCGAAAGCTTGCCGATTGCTCTGAAAAGGCGGTGCGTGTAAGTAAGTAAATATATGGATAGAGTACCAATGAAAGCATGGTGATTGCACCGCCGAGTGTGCGCACTGGTGGAAACCAGTAATCTCCATATCCCCAGCCAAATAGTTCACGCATAAAACTTTGTACTGGACCTGCAAAGTCCAGCAAGCCTGTGTAGGTGTAAGCGATAATGTAGGGTGGGAAGGCGAGAGGTAGAAGTAACAGCCAACTAAATACTTTACGACCTGGAAATTCACATACGCTACATAACCAAGCCGTTGTAATGCCGATAATGAGTGTGCCAGCGCTGACCCCGACTACAAGCAGTAACGAGTTTTTTATGTATTCTGTGAGAACCGTTGTTTTGAGATGTTGCCAAACATCACTGCTTGGCAGCAGTACGGAAGATAAAACAGTAAGAACCGGAATACTAATCAATAAGGCAATTACAATTGTGCCTAGAATCCATCCGAAATTGCTTTTTTGCTGCAAATAGTTGTGCAACAGAATGTGTTGGTTGTCATTTTTACGAGTAGTGTCCATTGGGAGATTGCAAATGTATTTCTACTAGCTTATTTCCATTTAGCGCGGTCCATGATCATCACAGCTTGCGCATTATGTTCACCTAGTTGATACAAGCTTAACGAATCAGCTTTAAATTCACCCCATGACTGTAAGATCTCACTAGGTTGTATCCCTGGTTTGATCGGATACTCGAGATTTTTTTCTGCATACCACTGTTGTGCGACATCACTTACTAAAAACTCTAATAATTGGATGGCAGCTGCCTTGTTTTTAGATGAAGCGGTAATAGCGGCACCGCTAATATTTACATGTGTACCTCTATCTTTTTGGTTTGGCCAAAATATTTTTACCTTCTCAGCTGCTTGAGATTCCGATTCATCTTTAGAGGTTAGCATATTGCCGAGGTAGTAATTATTTACTAATGCAATATCACATTGCCCTGCTGCAATCGCTTTTATTTGATCACGATCTCCGCCTTGAGGTGGTCTAGCAAAGTTTTTTACAAATGATTCAGTCCAATTAAAGGTTTTTTCTTCGCCTATATTTGCAAGTAAAGAAGCGACGAGAGATTGGTTATATATGTTGTCCGAAGATCGCATACAAATTTTTTGTTCCCATTCCGGATTAACTAATGCTTCATAACTTGAGAGTTGCTCGGGTTTTACGCGTTCTATTGCATAGACGATTGGTCGTGCACGCAGTGTTAAGCCAAACCAGTAACCCTCAGGATCTCGATATTGTTCTGGGATAGAGGTTGTTAACGTTTCGGATTCAATTACTTGTAAGACTTTTGCATTTTTTGCACGGTATAAACGACCCGCATCTGTAGTAATTAAAATGTCTGCGGGGCTGTTTTTACCTTCGCTAATTAAGCGCTGCAATAGTGCATCTGCTTTCCCTGTAATAAGATTAACTTCAATACCTGAACCTTGTGTAAACTTTTCCAGTATGGGTTTGATCAGGTCTTCTTTTCTTGCAGAGTAAATATTCACTTCAGCAGCGCTTGCGACTGCAGCTAACAGCAACATTCCTAGCGCGATGGCTGTGTAAAATTTAGGTAGAAAATTCGTATTCATTATATGCACCAGTCTATGATTATAAATTCCATACTATAATAATGGGTAATATTAATATAAATGATACCTATTCTCATTAGCATTTAGAATATCTAAATTGCACAGGTTGGCCAACAGGCGGCCTATAGACTGGTTAGAATGGTTATATCAAAGGTCTAATAAATTACAGATGATAAAGCTGCCTGCTGCTTCCATACCTTCAAGATTTCAGCAAGATTTTGAAGTCATTCTTGATGAGCTCAATGGTGATGCAAATATTCTTAAACACCAAGATGAGGTGTTTGCGGTTTGGTATGCGAGCCCCTTTATAAAGCGTGTATGTGTTTCTCAACCCAGTTGCCTGCAAAAGTTATATACCAACGAAGCATTGCATAAAGATTACGATATTGAAGATTATCGTCAATTGTTAAATGAAGTATTTTCAAACACGGATAGTGTTGAACAATTGCAACAGCATTTGCGACAACTAAGAGCAGCAGCCTTTGCTAGAATTGCTTGGAGAGATTTGCAGCACTATGCAAGCGTGCAGCAAACACTGAATGAATTAAGTGTGTTTGCAGAAACTTGTGTTCAAGGAACTTTGCAATGGTGTTTTGAATGGCTTCAGTCAAGACCGCTTGCCAATGATTTTGTAAAATCCTTGCCGCAAAACATTGTTATTTTTGCATTAGGGAAACTTGGTGGAGGTGAGCTTAACTTCTCATCCGATATCGATATTGTTTTTGCCTATTCTGATAACTATGAAAATAATCAACAAGTAGTTGGGCAGGAGCAAGCCGGCAAGGCGACAGAGTTTTATCTTAAGGTCGTTCAATTATTTATCAAAGTTCTTTCAGAGCAAACCCAAGATGGATTTGTGTTTCGTGTTGATACGAGACTAAGGCCATTTGGAAATTCTGGAACACTTATTCCTAGTTTTCTATCTATTGATCAATATTTTCAGATTCATGGGCGTGATTGGGAACGTTATGCATGGATGAAGGCGCGAGTGATTGCCGGAGATGGGCAGATTGGCGAGCAATTTCTTCAAGAAATCACTCCCTTCATATATCGCCGTTATCTTGATTATGGGGCGATTCAGTCATTACGAGAAATGAAGGCTTTGGTTGATGCGAAAGCACGTCAAGATTCCGCAAAAGAAAATTTAAAGATTGGTTTTGGTGGTATTCGCGAAATTGAATTTATTGCTCAGATGTTTCAACTAATTTATGGAGGGAAAGATTCGTTATTACGTATTCGTTCTACACTTAAAGCTTTGCAGCAGTTGAAAGAGCGAGGCTTATTAAGTGTTGAATGGGTTGAGAATCTGACAGAAGCTTATTTGTTTTTACGTAAGGCGGAGAATGGCCTGCAGCTTCGTGAAGATCAGCAAATCCATACGTTACCAATTGATGATCAGCAACGGTTGCACTATGCGTATTTAATGGGAGTGCAAGGTTGGCAAGAATTCTATGCTGAGTATAAAAGACATACAAATATAGTAAATACTGTTTATCAATCGTTATTAAAAAACGATGAATCTGTCAAAGAAGATGGGCATAGTCAAAACGAGTTTGAGAAGGTATGGCTACAGATTGACGATGAAGAATATTGCTTAAATATATTAACAAAAAATTATTTTAGTGACGCAAAGCTTATTTATGAGCAGCTAAATAATTTCATTGAAAGCAGCCTTGTGCAAAAGCTTGTTCCGGTAGCAAGGGCTAGGCTAGATAGCTTCATGCCAATATTTTTGCAACAACTTTTACAATTTGAAGAGCCGCTTACAATTTTTAATCGTTTTTTAAACATATTAAAAAAAATTGTACAGCGCTCTACGTATATTTCTTTACTGATCGAAAATAAAAATAAGCTTTCGAAACTTTTCGCACTTATACATGCAAGCCCTTGGGCCTCGCAATATCTTGCGACTCATCCATTACTTCTCGATGAGATATTAAGTTTGGATGATGCGTATGAGCCCCCAAGCATGCTTGAAATGCAGCAGCAACTAACCGCAAGTATGGCTAATGTCAATGCTGATATGGAAAGATACATGGAAACTTTGCGCGAATTTAAACATACGCTAGTGATTCAAATTGCTGCCGCAGATATTGTGGAAAATTATCCAATAATGAAAGTAAGTGATCATTTGTCATGGTTAGCGGAGACTTGCGTCAATAGTGCAGTTACGTACTCCTACAATGAGTTATTAAGGAAACATGGTGAACCACAATGCGTATTTGGTGGGCAAATGTATGTGCCTGAAGTATTAATTGTTGAGTATGGAAAGTTAGGTGGTTTGGAGCTGGGTTATGGTTCGGATTTAGATATTGTATTTTTGCACAATAGTATGGGGGAGTTTTGTGAAACAAGTGGGGATAAAACTGTTGGCGGCAAAAAAATACATAACGATATTTTTTTTACTCGTCTTGTGCAGAAGACTATCCATATATTGTCTACCGTTACAGCAGGCGGCAAGGTTTTTGATACCGATTTACGACTACGTCCTCATGGGGAATCAGGGTCAATTATAAGTTCGGTGCATGCATACGAAAATTATCTAATTAATGATGCTTGGATGTGGGAGCATCAAGCATTGGTGCGCGCCCGTGCAGTAGCGAGTAGCCAGAAGCTCAATAATGAGTTTTTAAGAATAAGGCAAAGAGTGCTGTGTCAATCACGTGAACTCAGTGATGTTCAGTCTTCCATTGTTAAAATGCGCAACAAAATGTTGGATGCAAAACCAGCTAATACAGAAGCTGGTTTTAATATTAAAAAAGATGTGGGTGGAGTAATTGATATCGAATTTATCGTGCAATTTTTTGTGCTGAGTTATGCCGATAAGCATCCTCAGATCAGTGTCCATACTGATAATATAAGAATTCTTGATGCATGTGCGCAGGCAGGTTTGTTAGGGCAGAAAAATGCTCAAGAACTGAAAGATATTTACCTTAAATACCGTAAGTATTTGCATCAATTAAGCTTGAATTTGTTACCTGCAACTGTTGGTGTGGATGTATTCACAAATGAGCGAATCGTTGTACAAAATAATTGGGCAAGTCTGTTACACTCAGAAGCTACTTAATTTACAATGCTGTTCTGCGTATTTTTGATTACGTTTTCTTAGCTATTATTTAGAATTATTTATAGGGAGTTAAGCTCAGGTGTTGATGTCTGATAGAGATGGATGGATTTGGTATGACGGTGAATTTGTGCCGTGGCGCGAAGCAACTACGCATGTGCTCACGCACACACTGCATTATGGGGCAGGTGTATTTGAAGGTGTGCGCGCATACCAAGCAGAGCAAGGTACTGCAATTTTTCGACTGCATGATCATACCGAAAGATTGTTTAATTCCGCAAAAATAATCGGCATGCCTATGCCATTTTCTGCAGAAGAAATTAATCAAGCTCAAATTGACGTTATTAATAAAAACGAATTGAGTTACGGTTACATGCGCCCTATGTGTTTTTACGGTTCAGAGGGGATGGGATTGCGTGCGGATAACCTGAAAACACATTGCATTGTTGCTGCATGGGAGTGGGGTTCGTATTTGGGTGAAGAAAACATGAAGAATGGTATTCGAGTTAAAACTTCATCTTACTCGCGCCATCATGTCAATGTTGCAATGTGCAAAGCAAAGATAAATGGCAACTATGTAAATTCCATGTTGGCTTTGAATGAGGCATTGCATGATGGTTATGATGAAGCCTTATTGTTAGATGTTGATGGATTTGTTGCCGAAGGTAGTGGTGAAAATGTATTTATTGTTAAGAAAAATAAACTGTATACACCAGAGCTAACCTCTGCGCTGGATGGGATTACACGTAAAACAATTATTTCTCTTGCTGAAGTAATAGATGTCCCAGTGATTGAAAAACGCATTACGCGGGATGAAATGTATACCGCTGACGAAGCATTTTTTACTGGCACGGCAGCAGAAGTCACGCCTATACGTGAATTAGATAATCGCACGATAGGTGAAGGCGTTCGTGGTGACATCACAACAAAACTTCAGGCCATGTATTTTGATTCTGTCTATGGCCGACATATCTATGATGATTCGTGGTTATCTTACGCAACTAGAATGGCTTGATATAAATTGCTACCAAAGCCTGTTGGAAGCATTGGCTGAAAAATAAATTCGGTTCTTTTATTTATAATTTAAAAAATGCCTAAGTCATTATTCTATGCAATTGCAATTTCTGCTTTATTCATATTTTACGTCTTTCTGTTCTTGTCTAAAGATTTATATAGAAATAGTTTTTATATTTTATCGTTAATTGGCTTAATTGTTTTGTTTCGTCCGGGAAGTTGCCAATATTTAGATTCTAAAATCGCCAATAAAAAATCATTTTTTGTATTGGCGATTATGCTTACCATCATTTCAATATTAGTGTATTTCGTTTACTTTTTTTCGCGTAATTACTTTTCATCTGGCGCATGGCTTTTTTTGTTATTGATACCTGTTAGTTGGTGTATGCTCATATCAGATATAGAGAGCAAACTATTTTACGTTGGTTTTATAGCTGTTTTTGTAAGTGCACTTTTGTCGTCCCTATTTTCAGGGATGGGCGAAATTTCATATGGAGATATGCAATCTAAGTACTCAAAATTACTTTTGGTCTTAGTGTTTTTGCCAATGTTTAAGTATTTTTCTTTTACATCAAAAATTGTGTTTCCAATATTTGGTGTAGCAACATTAATAGCAGGTTTAGTTGCAGTTTTGGATGTATGGTTTTTTGAGTTTACACAAATTTGGATTTTTGATTCTTTTGAATATGAATCAATGGCTTCTGGGAACACTAACCCAATCCATTACGCAACATTTGTTGCTTGTACATCTGCTGTATGTGCCGTGGCATTTTTGAAGCATGAAAATATTCTATTAAAGTTCGTTTATGCAATAGCTGTAGTAGTTGGATTAAGTGCAATAATATTATCTCAATCAAGAGGTGTTTGGCTGAGTATTCCGTTTGTGGCCCTATGTTTAATAATATTTGTATCGAATGGGCAGTTTAAGAGGGTATTATTATTGTCACTTCCGGCATTATTGGTTATGGCCCTAGCATCCCAACACCCTATAGTAAAAAAAGATATGATGGATGCGGTAATACAAGCTAAAGAATATCTGCAAGATAATAAGAATGCTTCTCATGTTGCCCATACATCGGTTAGTGCACGAATAGAATTATGGAAGGCTTCTTGGGAAATATTCACCATATCACCAGTTTTCGGTGTTGGGCCTGGGAACTACAAAGCATATAAAAATGGATTAATAAAAGATAATAAATATCCCGAATTTATAGAGAATTATTCAGATGCGCATAATCAATACCTGATTGCGTTATCTGGTAGAGGCTTGTTTGGTTTACTTACAACATTAATGGTGTTGGTGATACCGGGTTTATTGTATTTTCGTAGGATTAGGACGATGAGTAATGCAAATGGATCATATCCGGCACTAGCTGGACTGGTAGTTGTTATAGTATTTTCAATATCGGGCCTCACTAATTCTACATTCCAGCATAAATATTTAATGATGTTTTATATCATTACGGTCTCATTATTTTATAGCATTAGTAGCTCGAAGGCAGAATGATGGTTGAACTTTGTCATTCGCGATATCAATGCTCTTTTAATCAAGAATATCACAGTAATATTTAATGAAGTTTTCTGTAGTCATTCCTACATACAATTATGCTGAGTATATTGAGCGATCCATAAAATCGGTATGTGAACAATCTGAAAAAGATTTTGAGATTATAGTTGTAGATGATGGTTCTAAAGATAATACTC
>CAXMUG010000084.1:0-6179 GCA_964196535.1 uncultured Mycobacterium sp.
AAACGAAAGGTACCTTGGTAGCCAAAAACCCTCTACCTACTGGTTATCGTCTGCTCACTGAAAGCGAATGGGAATGGGTAGCACGCATACAAAGCAGTAATAGTATAAATCGTTATGAGTGGGGCACTAGCTTTCCACCTACCCAAATTGCGGGTAATTACGCTGATCAATCTGCAGCTGAATTATTAGATCCTGTTTTACCTGATTACAATGATGGCTTTATTGCAGCATCACCAGTAGGTAGTTTTAAAGCTAACTATTTTGGCATTTATGACATGGGTGGCAATGTAGCTGAATGGTGTCATGATTATCACAGTTTCTACCCTAGCTTAAGTGATGAAATATTTACTGATCCTACGGGTCCAGTTTTGGGACAAGCTATAGACAACAAACATATTATTCGTGGTGCATCTTGGATGCGTGGTGACTTAAGCAGTACGCGCCTTAGTTATCGTGATCGAGACAATAGCAAACGTATTGATGTTGGCTTTCGTATAGCTAAATACTTAGACTAAGTCATTATGAATGTACGCGATCTATTTCTTTTATTCATAATGCTGTGTTTTTCTTTTGCGGTAATAGCAACAGAGGAAAGTGAAAAAAAAGATGCGCCTGCAAAAGAACAAAAAACCAATAATCCTAAAGCGAGTATTAGCAAACGTGGACAAGTAAAAACCTTAGAAGAATTTATCCCATCTGAAAATATTTCAGCTGATAAACCAGTTGCTTTCCCTAGCGATATTTAAACTAGTAATATTTAATTTTTAGTTATAAACAATGAAAAAACATTTCTCATTTGAATTTATTTATCAGACGTTTAGCCTGTTAGTCATCATCATCGTTGTGCATGCAGCCTATGTCGCAATAATTCGCCCTAATGCTGAAGCAGAACTAGAACAACAAGCTACACAGCTTAAAGTTGATAAAGATTATATTCTAAAACGATCAATTTACGTGTTAATACGCGACTATGAACAGGAAGCCTGTTTCATACTAATGTTTTGGTCTTTATTCATAATGGCATATAAGAGCTCAAATTTATTTCGTGAACGTAGCTTACTAGATAAAGATATTCTACATGCTAAAGACGGAATAAAATTTTTGCCGCAGGATAGTCGTGAACTTGCTAGACAAGTTCAAACTCTACCTGAGCAAGAGCAAACCTATTTGTTACCAAGAGCATTAACTATTGCCTTACATCGTTTTAGCTCAACAGAAAATATTCAAGATGTATCTTCAGCCGCCATCAATGTATGCGAGTCTGAATCAGAGCGTTTGGATTCTGAGCTATCGATTATCCGATATATAACTTGGGCAATCCCGTCGATAGGTTTTTTAGGTACTGTTCGAGGTATTGGTGATGCTTTAGGTCAAGCACACAAAGCAGTTGAGGGCGACATCTCGGGGGTAACTGAAAGTCTAGGCGTTGCATTTAACTCAACACTGATTGCTTTATGTATAAGCATTGTATTGATGTTTATTGTTCACCAATTACAGCTGCTACAAGAACGATTTATTTTAGATACACAAGATTACTGTAACAATAATCTAATTCGACACTTACAAGTCAACTAGAGTGTACTTCCATGCCAATTGTTATTATCGAATTTTATGACAGTGGTGTGCGAATTTGTGATGGCATAAATATACTTGCCGATAGTGTTAGTTGCGCACTTATAGAAGCTGATAAAACCATTCTTGTTGGTGAACGGGCCGCACTGCAAGCACATCTTCGACCACGTGAAAATAGCACACTATTTTGGAGCCAGCTTTCCGAAAATAGTGAAACTAAGCATGCCATTAGTAATGCTGAAATAGCATTACGGCATCTCGAACACATTTGGAATTCAGCTAATTGTTCTGATCAAGATGCAATTTTAGTTACACCAGTAAGCCTTGAGAAACATGATCTAGGTTTGTTACTGGGTATTTGTAAGAAACTTTCTATTAACGTTACCGGAATAGTATGTAATGCAACTCTTGCAATGCAGCAACCGGGAGATAATTGCAAGGCTGTATTTTTAGATTTATTACAACAACAGCTGGTGATAACAGAGATCATTCAGAATGAGGCTGGCATCTCTCTCAATCAGCCCAGCCACATACTTGATTATGGTTTGCATGATTTCAACGCAAGTTGTGCTAACTATATTGCCAGGAAATTTATCTCTGAAACGCGCTTCGACCCATTGCATAGCGCAAATGATGAGCAACAGTTTTATGACAAGCTACCATTGTGGCTTGTAAGCTTAGCCAAGAACGATTCTATTGAATGCAAATTAAATACTGGTGACAAACATTTTGTTATTAAAATTCAAAATGAGGCTTTACAGATAGCCAACAAAAAAAAGTTTGAGGAAATTGCAGCTTACTTAAATGTACTTTTTAAAAACCACAACAATATTGCAATATTTTGTTCTTCGGCCTGCAAGCAAGTATTCGGTTTGAAAGAATTCTTAGCCAACCTGCCTGGTTGTGCAATGATTCAACTCGATAAGATCAGTATTGCTGGACACGCTTTACGTTGTAGCGCTGAAATCATATCGGGAGAACAGATTCATTTTGTAAACTCCTTAAGCTGGTGCGCTAATTATACAAGCACTGCTTTAGATTTTAATCCGGGAAAATTATCAAATCTTGCTAGTATTCCAACGCATATCTTAATTAACGGCCATGCCTATTCACTACAAAAAAGTATATTCATTGCCAACAGTGATGTCACAACTGAACCCAGAATAATGTTGGATGAAAGTCAAGACAGCATTTGTAAAATAGTCGCAAATAGTTTAAGTGTTGAGATACATGCCTTAGGTGCACAACCCATGATGCTAAATAAAAATCGGATAGAAAAAATATCTACAGCAAAAATCGGCGATGTGTTGATTGTTGAAAGCTGCGAAATGGATTGCCTGTTTATAAAAGTAATAGATAATGAAACGTAAATCAGTCAATGTCTTCAGCCTGGCTTTTTTAGATGTAATGTTTTGCGGATTCGGTGCCGTAATTTTATTTTTTATGATAATCAATGCCAACACCTATGAACGAAGAGAAAAAATAAATTACCAAGTAACTGGACAGGTAACCATGCTTGATGTTGAAGTTAAAGAAGCTGAAAATCTTTTAGTCGAACTCAAGAACTCTACCCAAACAGTGAATGACGACCTAGTTAAGACACAAGGGCTAGCACATGAAGTTGTTGAAAATATTAAGCAAAATAAATCTCGGCTTGCTAGTCTCGATAAAGAAACACTTGCAAAACTTAAAAATATTGAATCTCTTAAAGCAGACTTAAAATCAATCGAAGAAGAGAATAAGCGCCTCGAAGGAGGCGCAGAAAAACAACTAGAAGGTGACCGTTTAAAACAATTCGCAGGACAAGGTCAACGGCAATATCTAACAGGCTTAAAAATGGGCGGCGAAAGAATTCTGATTCTTGTTGATAGCTCAGCTAGCATGTTGGCCGACAGAATTATTAATGTTCTTCGTTTTCGTAATCTACCTGCAGATGAAAGAGTACGTGCAGCAAAATGGCAACAAGTGCTTTATACCGTAGATTGGATTACTACACGTATACCCACTTCAAGTCATTTCCAAATATATAGCTTTAATGAGAAGGTAACACCAACTCATGAGGCTGAGGGGACACAATGGCTAGATGGGGGCAATGGAAAACACTTAAATGCAGCAGTGCAAAATTTGTTTGGCACTGCACCCGAAAAGGGAACAAATCTTTATAATGCATTTGAAAGTATTAATAGCTTATCGCCACCACCTGACAATATCTATTTGCTAACAGATGGATTGCCCACACAAGGTGCATCAACAAGTTTAGGCAATAAGGTAAGTGCGAAACAACGTAAAAAACACTACCGGAAAGCTTTGGAAAAACTACCAGCCGGTGTGCCAGTAAATATCATTTTGTTTCATATGGAAGGCGATCCTGAAGCCTCTAGTGAATTTTGGAAATTAGCACAACGCACCAATGGTGCATTTTTTAGTCCATCTAAAGATTGGCCTTAAATCTAATTCAATATTAGCTATAAAACTATGAAACGTCGTAGAAATATAGAAATATTTAGCTTGTCATTTTTAGACTGCGTATGTTGTGGTTTTGGTGCACTTATTTTATTGCTTGTGCTCTCAAAAACAGCCGAGCCAGTCATCTTTGAAGAATATACTGAAGGTCTTGAAAGAGTCATATCTAAATTACAGGAAGAATTATTTATAATAAGGGGTAAAACACATATTTTAAATCGAGATTTAGTTAGCAAGAAACAACAAGTGGCAAAGGAAATAGAAAAAATAGCACTTTTACAAGGTGATTTATCTTCTATCCTTGGGCAATTTTCAGCATCAAAAGATAGCTCAACGGTACAAAACAAGATAGAACAACAATTGGCTTCTGCTAAACAAGACCTAAGTGATGAGATGCGCCGCCTACAAGAGCAAGAACGAATTCCAAGAAGTGTGCTGGATGACACAGTTGGCGGCATTCCTGTAGATAGCGAATATATTATTTTTATAATAGATACATCAGGCAGTATGTTTAATCATGGTTGGGGCACTGTTGTACAAAAATTATCAGAAGTGTTAGATATTTATCCCAAAGTAAAAGGCATTCAGGTAATGAATGATATGGGTGAGTATATGTTTACCCAATACACAGGAAAGTGGATACCTGACACACCTGCACGAAGAAATGCAATTATAAAACGCTTAAGTAAATGGCAAGCATTTAGCAACAGCAGCCCAGTTGAAGGTATTACTGCAGCAATCAATACTTTTTACTCAAAGAATAAAAAAATTAGCTTATACGTATTTGGAGATGAGTTTACCGGTCCTTCCATACAGTCTGTATTGCGTGAAGTAAGCAGATTGAATCCAAAAAATAAGAAAGGAAATCGTCGCGTACGTATTCATGCGGTTGGTTTCCCGATTCAATTTAGCCGACCTGATAGCGAGCAAGAAACAGGCATACGTTTTGCCACCTTAATGCGTGTTTTATGCGAACAAAATGGTGGTACCTTTGTAGGCCTTAACTCGCATTACCGCTAACACATAACTATTTTGGCCCGCTCGAAGGGCTGATTTATACCCATTACCTAGCAGTATATAAAGAGTTACCGCATACTATGGTTAACTGACTGAATCAAATAGGCTTTTAACCGAAATTTTAACTATTCCTTAAAATTATTTATGCCACACTTTGTCGTGAAAAAACCACCGTTTATTGCTTCGACATAAGCCTACTTCTAAAAGGAGCTCAAAATGTCGCCTTATAATTTACATGAAATATCCAAGTCGGACCTTTTGAAAAGTTTAATTAAGTACACCTACATCTTAATTACGTGCAGCATTATTTTAAACATTAGCGCATGTGGTGGAAATAAAGATGAGGCACCAGCAAAAACTGCTGACGAAGAAGTTACTAAAACGGTAACGCCGGAAAACACTAAAGCCACTTCAAGTGAAATCGCTTCAGAAGTTCAAAACAACCGAGAAAAATGGAAGGCTCATGAGATTAGCGACTACGAAATTGAAATGCAGAAAATCTGCTACTGCATTCCTGAGGTAGTTCGAATGATGATATTTGAAATAGATGATAACAAGGTTAAGACCGTAAGTTATGCGGATACCGGAGATGATGTCGACCCACAACATTACGGAAACTTTAATACTATTGAAGGCATGTTTTCATTTGTGGAACAGGTATTAGAAAAAAATCCTGCGGATTTAATCATTGCTTATGATGAAGAGTATGGCTACATAAAAGAGTTGAGTGTCGATTTTAAACAAAATATTGCAGACGATGAGATTTCAATCATTGCCTCTAATATGAGGCCAAGGTAAAACTGGCAACAACAAGATGGCTATTTATGAGAATACGAGTTGGAACACATATTAATCATTTGCAGCTTAACCATGTGTATCGCACATGCTTCTTCAGATCTAGAAAATTTATTTATAACAGTCGATGGAATTGATTATGCAGTTGAGCTTGAAAATAGTAGCTTTGCTGAACGCATTAAAGTTAATACAAATTTAGAAAATAGAAATAGCGATTTAGAACTCTATCAGGGTACTGTTCCTGAAGTTCCTGGAAGCTGGGTTGCCGTTTCTTACAACAACGGGGAATAGCAAGGTCTCGCTTCCGTTTACGATAAATTATATGAACTTAC
>CAXMUG010000085.1:0-12357 GCA_964196535.1 uncultured Mycobacterium sp.
AAAACAAGAAGAAGAATGTTTAGCGGCATGTTGTGGTGCGCCTATGATGCAAGTAGATCATGTATACAAAGAAAATTTAACCATTGATAAAGTCGATGAAATCTTAGAACAATTAGACGGCTAAATTGAGTTAATGATGCAATTAAATAACGTTTGTTATCAGACCTTGAGATTTGACCAACCATGGACGTTGGATAATTATCTAAGTTTTGGCGGATATTCTGCTTGGGAAAAGATACTGCGTGAGAATATTTCACCAGATGATGTTATCGAACAAATAAAAGCATCGGGTCTGCGCGGTCGTGGTGGCGCTGGTTTTCCAACTGGTTTGAAATGGAGTTTCATGCCACGCAAAGCTGAGATTCAAAGTTATGTTGTATGTAACTCGGATGAGTCCGAACCTGGTACCTGTAAAGATCGTGATATTTTAAGATATAACCCGCACTCTGTAATTGAAGGTATGGCTATTGCAGCATATGCCATGCGCTCTTCGGTGGGATATAACTATTTACGCGGTGAATTTTTAGATGAGCCTTATATAAGATTTAAACAAGCATTAGATGAGGCCTACGCTGCTTGTTATTTAGGCGACAATATAATGGGAACTGATTTCACTTTTTATTTGTATGACACATTGGGTGCAGGTGCATATATATGCGGTGAAGAGACTGCACTGCTAGAGTCATTAGAGGGTAAAAAAGGTCAACCTCGATTCAAGCCTCCATTTCCAGCCAATGTAGGTTTGTATGGCAAACCGACTACCGTAAATAACACCGAAACTTTTGCTTCTGTACCGAGCATTATGCGCGAAGGTGCAGAGTGGTTTGCCGCTATGGGTGTGGGGAAAAGTGGTGGTACAAAATGTTTTTCAGTGTCAGGGCATGTTAACAAGCCTGGAAATTTTGAAGTGCCATTAGGTATGCCTTTTTCAGAATTGCTTGAGTTAGCCGGTGGAGTGCGTGATGGTGCGACTTTAAAAGCTGTGATACCTGGCGGATCTTCGGTGCCTGTATTGCCAGGTGAAATTATGATGAACACCAATATGGACTATGAGTCGATTGCCGCAGCAGGATCAATGCTAGGTTCTGGTGCAGTTGTTGTGATGGATAATTCCGCTGACATGGTAAAAGTTTTACAACGTATTTCGCGGTTTTATTTTTCTGAGTCTTGCGGTCAATGTACACCATGTAGAGAAGGTACCGGTTGGCTGTATCGCATGTTGTGCCGCATTGTGGAAGGTAAAGGACGACTTGAAGATATCGATAAGCTTGATGATGTTGCAACCAAGATTGAAGGTAGAACGATTTGTGCCTTAGGTGATGCTGCTGCTATGCCAGTGCATAGTTTTATTAAACATTATCGCAATGAGTTTGTGCATTACATTGAACATGGCTGCAGCATATTAGATGCGGATAAACAAAAAGATGCGGCATAAGTATTGGTAATCTGTAATGTCTGAAGAAACCGTACAATTATTTATCAACGATAAAGAAGTTACTGCACCAAAAGGTGCGATGGTGATTGAGGTTACGGATCAACACGATGTTGATGTGCCACGTTTTTGTTACCACAAAAAATTATCGGTCGCAGCAAATTGTCGCATGTGTATGGTTGAAGTTGAGAATGCGCCAAAACCACTTCCAGCTTGTGCAACGCCTGTGATGGAAGGAATGAAAGTTTATACAAAATCTCCATTAGCACTAGATGCGCAGCAAGGAACCATGGAGTTTTTGTTAATTAACCATCCACTAGATTGCCCGGTATGTGATCAAGGTGGTGAGTGTGAATTACAAGATATTGCCATGGGTTATGGTAATAGCATTTCTCGTTACACCGAGCGTAAACGCGTGGTGCAAGATAAAGAGCTAGGCCCATTAGTTTCTACTGATATGACACGCTGCATTCACTGTACGCGTTGTGTTCGGTTCGGAACTGAAATTGCAGGAATTAGTGAACTAGGCTCTACCGGTCGTGGCGAATTCATGGAGATTGGGACTTATGTAGAAAAATCTCTTAGTTCAGAATTGTCGGGTAATGTTATTGATGTCTGTCCGGTGGGTGCGTTGAATGCAAAACCTTCTCGCATGTCAGCACGTGCCTGGGAGATGATGCAGTCGGCAAGTGTAATGCCACATGACAGCGTTGGTTCCAATGTGTATTTGCATACTCTACGCAATAAAGTGATGCGTGTTGTGCCACGTGAAAATGATGACATTAATGAAACTTGGATTTCGGATCGTGATCGTTTTAGTTATGAGGGCTTAAATGCAAGCGATCGTGCAACTCAAGTAATGTTGAAAACGGATCAAGGTTGGCAAGCAGATGATTGGGATACGTCTTTAACACACCTTGCAGATAAGCTTAAACAGTATCAAGTAAATGATATTGGTATTCTGGCTGCACCGCACTCAACTTTAGAAGAATTGTATTTATTACAAAAAGTATTTCGTCAATTAGGTGTAAATAATATTGACCATCGTACACAGCAAATTGACTTTTCTGACCAGGAAGCGATGCCCTTGTTCCCATATCTCGGGCAATCGATCAAATCTATAGAAGAAAATAATAGTCTCTTCTTGGTGGGTTCTAATATTCGTTTAGAACAGCCAATGTTGGCTCACCGAATTCGTAAGGCTAGTGCAAAAGGGTGTGAAGTTAGTTCGTTAAATTCACAACAATATGATTTCCATTTTACCAGCCATTACACTTGGAGCCTTGCTCCACAACAATGGCTAACAGCTCTGGCTGAAATAGCAAAATGTTCTGATTCTTTGGATGATTTGTCGGCTGAGCTGAAAAGTATTGTTAATAATGCGGCCGTTTCAGAAGACGCGAAAGTTATATATAACTCGCTAAAGAATGGGCAGCAGTCAAGCATAATGTTTGGTGCTATTGCGGAAGGTCACCCGCAAGCTTCAGCGTTACGTGCTCTAAGCAATTTCATCGCACAAGCAACGAATTCTAATTTTGGCATGCTTGCGCAATCAGGAAATACAGTAGGCGCATGGTTATCGGGTGTGTTACCGCACCGATTGCCTGCGGGTGGAATCAATACCGATGCTGGTTTAAATGTATCTGAAATGCTTGGGGCACCTAGACGTGCATATGTATTGTTTAATTTAGAGCCTGAATTTGATTTTGCAAATTCACCGGCAGCGCTAGAAGCAATGCAAGTAGCAGATTTTGTGGTTGTGTTTACTCCTTTTAATAATGAACAAATACAACAATATGCAGATGTTATTTTGCCGATTGCAACCTTTGCTGAAACAGATGGTACTTTTGTAAACACTACAGGGCATTGGCAAAGTATAGGCAAAGCTGTATCGGCACCAGGTGAGGCGCGCCCTGCTTGGAAAGTGCTGCGAGTGCTAGCCAACAAATTAGGTTTTGATGATATGCAATATCAAACCAGCGAGCAGATAAGGGATGAGTTGAAGCAGTTATTTTCTGACCAAATAGATTTTACAAGTCATCTAAAAGATTTTAACCATGTGAATTTAAAATCTGACGTAAATAAGATGCATCGTATTTCAGATATGCCGATCTATGCGGTGGATAATGTAGTTCGTCGAGCAGCATCATTGCAAAAAGCAGTGGCGGATCAAGAGAAACATGTCGCGATGTCTGCTGTGCAGGCAAAACAGCTCGGCTTGTTAAATGAACAGGTGGTTCGAGTAGTGCAAGGCAAACAGGAAGTAACACTGCCATTACGAATTGTGGAAAATATGTCAGATAACTGCGTATGGGTACAAAAGAGCGCCACACAAACAGATGCATTAGGTGAAGCAATTGCGCCGGTAGAAATACAAAGGATGGGTCATGCATAAGTATTTAGTGTGTGCGTTTATAACAGTACAAAGAGGCTCCAATGCTTGAGTGGGCACAAAGCATTATTGCCATAATTCCGCCAATAATACTGATGACGGTTTATATGTTTATATTTGTGTTGGTATTATTTGGTTGTGTAGCTTATGTGACTTTAGCTGAACGCAAAGTCATTGGTTTTATGCAAGTTCGTATTGGTCCAAATAGAGTGGGACCAAAAGGTTTTGGGCAACCGATTGCGGACGCATTAAAGCTTATGTTTAAGGAAATGATATTGCCAAATGATGCAGATCGTTTCTTATTTCGTTTGGCTCCATTGTTATCGATGATTCCTGCGCTAGCGGCGTGGGCAGTAATACCGTTTGCTGATGGTTGGAATTTTGCAGATATCAATGCGGGTTTATTGTACCTATTAGCTATGACATCTCTAGGTGTGTATGGCGTTATTGTTGCTGGATGGGCATCGAATTCGAAATATGCCTTGTTAGGTGCATTGCGTTCTGCGGCACAAATTATAGCGTATGAAATCGCGATGGGCTTTGCACTAGTTGGTGTGTTAATGGCTAGCGGAAGTTTAAATCTTGGAGATATCATCAGGGAGCAGCAGGGAGGTATTTTCAATTGGTATTGGTTACCGCTATTTCCATTATTTATAACTTATCTAATTGCAGGTGTAGCTGAAACAAATCGTGCACCTTTTGATGTGGTTGAAGGTGAATCAGAGATTGTTGCAGGCTTTCATGTTGAATATTCAGGGATGGGTTTTGCATTATTCTTTTTAGCGGAATATGCCAACATTATTCTTATTTCTGCTTTAACTGCATTGCTATTCTTAGGTGGTTGGCTAAGTCCTTTCCCGGAAAGTTGGTCAGGTGTTCCATATGTGGGAATGTTGTTCGGGCATGGGCCGCACATGTTTATTGCTAAGACGTGCTTATTTATCTTCTGCTTTCTTTGGTTTCGTGCCACATTCCCGCGTTATCGTTACGATCAAATTATGCGTTTAGGGTGGAAGGTGTTATTGCCGATTACATTAATTTGGATTTTCGTTGAAGGTGTTCTTTTATACTTTCAAATACCACCATGGTTTGATTAGTAATGAGAGCACTATTAAACATTATTAAAAGTTTCACGCTATTCGAATTATTGAAAGGCATGAGCCTGACCGGTAAGCGTTTTGCAACAAAAAAGTTTACCGTACAGTATCCTGAAGAGAAAACGCCACAATCTCCAAGATTTCGCGGTTTGCATGCTTTGCGCAGATATCCAAGTGGTGAAGAGCGTTGTATCGGTTGCAAGTTATGTGAAGCGGTATGCCCAGCATTGGCAATCACTATAGATAGTGAAGAACGTGAAGATGGTAGTCGCCGCACTACACGTTATGACATTGATTTATTTAAGTGTGTGTACTGTGGATTTTGT
Source organism: uncultured Mycobacterium sp. (assembly GCA_964196535.1). GTDB lineage: Bacteria > Pseudomonadota > Gammaproteobacteria > UBA4575 > UBA4575 > JABDMD01. The sequence goes on from CAXMUG010000085.1 coordinate 5,248, forward strand.
GAAGAAGCATGCCCTGTGGATGCCATTGTTGAAACCCGCGTATTCGAATATGCATTCTTTGAGCGCGGTCAGCAGATTATGACGAAAGATATGCTGCTGGAAATCGGTAGGAAATATGAAGAAGAAATTGCAGCGGATCGTCAAGCAGATGCGACTTATAGATAAAAAGATATAAATTAAGTATAAAAATCAAATGTTAATACAGACCGCAGTCTTTTACTTTTTCGCCGGAATTCTAGTGTTATCTGCACTGGCAATGATAACGGTACGTAACCCTGTGCATGCTGCATTATTTTTAGTTTTAGCATTTTTTACTAGTGGAGCACTTTGGCTGTTACTGGAGGCCGAGTTTTTAGGCATAGTTCTAGTATTAGTATATGTCGGTGCTGTAATGGTGTTGTTTTTATTTGTGGTGATGATGTTAGATATCAATATCGCAAAAATGCGTGCCGGATACGCGAAGTATTTGCCAGTAGGTTTGATCGTTGGCGCAGCAATGGCGGCAGAAATGATTATTATTTTAACCAAATCTAATTTTGAGCATGCACAAGCTAATGCGAAACCCACGGACTACAGTAATACGCAAGAACTAGGGGAATTGTTATTTACTGAGTACGTGTATCCATTTGAAATTGCGGGTGTGATTTTATTGGTAGCCATAATTGCAGCCATCACCTTAACCATGCGCAAACGCGCAGTTTCTAAGCAGCAGAAGCCGCACGAGCAAATTGCTGTGCAAAGAAAGGATCGCGTTCGTTTGGTGGATCTGGATAGAGAATAAACTATAAAAATATATTGAGATTAGTAAGTAAATAACAATTAAAAATGATTACTTTGACGCATTTTCTTGTGCTTGGCGCAATTCTGTTCTCACTGAGTATTGCGGGTATCTTTCTTAATCGAAAGAATGTGATTCTATTGCTGATGGCAATTGAATTGATGCTGTTAGCGGTGAATATGAATTTTGTAGCTTTTTCATATTACTTGGATGATCTGGCAGGTCAGGTGTTTGTATTTTTTATACTTACCGTGGCGGCTGCTGAAGCTGCTATTGGTTTGGCTATTTTAGTTGTTTTGTACCGCAATCGTTCTACGATTAACGTGCAAGACTTAGATAATTTGAAAGGTTAGGCAAAGAAGACATGAAAGCGCTTTGTTTAACGATTGTTCTAGCACCATTAATTGCCTCTATTCTTACTGGTTTGTTTGGTAAAACTATCGGTAGAAGTGGTTCACATTGGTTAACAATATTGGGTGTAGGTGTTTCATTTTTCTTGAGCTTGTTTGTTTTTAAGCAAGTAATATTTGATCAAATTTCGCATACTTCAATCGATATTTATCAATGGTTAGCGCTTGGGGATTTTAATTTTAAAATTGGCTTCCTAATTGATCCGCTAACCGTCACGATGATGTTAGTGGTGACCTTTGTGTCGTTAATGGTACATATCTATACCATTGGTTACATGCATGATGACCCTGGCTACCAACGTTTCTTTTCGTATATCTCGCTGTTTACTTTCTCAATGTTAATGCTGGTAATGGCGAATAATTTTTTGCAGCTCTTCTTTGGCTGGGAAGCGGTTGGATTAGTTTCTTATTTGTTAATTGGTTTTTGGTATACAAGAGACAGCGCTATTTTTGCTAATATGAAGGCATTTTTAGTCAATCGAGTCGGAGACTTTGGGTTTCTATTAGGCATAGCTGCGGTCTTGGCAGTATTTAATAGTTTGGATTACGAGTCTGTATTTGCTCAAGCACCTTTGGTAAATACACAGACCTTTGCAATTACCGAGAATATTCACTGGCCAGTAATGACAGTAATTTGTTTGCTGTTGTTTGTGGGTGCGATGGGTAAATCTGCTCAGGTGCCATTGCATGTTTGGTTGCCCGACTCGATGGAAGGGCCTACGCCAATATCTGCCCTGATTCATGCGGCGACTATGGTAACCGCAGGTATTTTCATGGTGGCGCGCATGTCGCCTTTATTCGAGCTTAGTGATACCGCGCTAAATTTCATTCTTATTATTGGTGCGGTTACCGCCTTCTTTATGGGTTTGGTTGGTATTGTGCAGAATGACATTAAGAGAGTCGTTGCTTATTCAACTTTATCGCAATTAGGCTATATGACAGTTGCCTTAGGGGCATCTGCGTATTCAATAGCAATCTTCCATCTATTTACACACGCCTTTTTTAAGGCCTTGTTATTTTTAGGCGCTGGCTCAGTCATTGTTGCGCTACATCATGAGCAAGACATGCGTAACATGGGTGGCTTGCGAAAATATATGCCAATAACTTATTGGACTGCATTCATAGGGACATTGGCGCTGATAGGTTTTCCAGGGTTTGCAGGTTTTTTTTCAAAAGACTCCATTATCGAAGCTGTGCATCATTCTAATTTACCTGCCGCAGAGTTTGCCTACTGGTTAGTGTTGGCGGGTGTGTTTGTAACTGCGTTTTATTCTTTCCGTTTGTTGTTTTTGGTGTTCCATGGTGAATCGCGGATGGATGCACATACGGAAGAACATGTTAAAGAGTCTCCTAAAGTTATTACTATCCCACTTATTCTATTAGCGATCCCTTCAGTATTTGCAGGTTTGTTTATAGGGTCGTTCGTATTTGGTGATTATTTTGCACAGAGTATATTTGTCGCGGAGCATCATCATGCAGTAGCAGAGCTCAAGCAACACTACGATGGTATTTGGGGATTCATAGTTCATGCTGTTTGGGAAAGTAAAAAAGTATTCTTATTGATGGTGGCTGGCATCTTCTGTGCTTGGTATTTGTATTTGAAACAGCCGCAACTTGCAGAAAGTTTAAAGCAAAAACTACATATTCCTCATAAAGTGCTAGCAAACAAATATGGCATTGATGAGTTATATCAGATGCTGTTTGCAAGTGGTTCACGCAAAATTGGTGCATTTTGTGATTCTTTTGGTGACCGATTATTAATTGATGGCTTAATGGTGAATGGTTCAGCAAAAATCGTAAATTGGTTCTCAACTAAAGTGCGCACTATGCAAACGGGTTACCTATATCACTACGCCTTTGCCATGATCATTGGTTTATTAATTTTGCTAAGCAAGGTCTTTCTAAAATAGTCGCAATGTTTAATTCTTTACCTATCTTAAGCATGTTGATCTGGCTACCTATTGTTGGTGGTTTATTAGTACTGGCAGCTAAAAAAGTGTCTATTGATACAGCAAGGTGGCTGTCATTAATTATTGCGCTAGCCACACTAATCGTCAGTATTGTTTTAATGAGAGGTTTTGATAGTAGCCAGTATGTAATGCAGTTCTATGAGCAAATCCCATGGGTCGATGCGTTCAATATTTACTATGCTTTGGGCGTAGATGGTATTTCAGTGCCGTTAATTTTATTAACCACAGTAATTACCGTGTTAGTGATTATTGCTGGTTGGGAAATTGATCGTGAGCGAATTGCTGAATATTTGGCAGCTTTTCTTATCTTAGAAGGTCTGATGATCGGAGTGTTCTGTGCACTAGATGCGATTCTTTTTTATACCTTCTTTGAAGGCATGTTGATTCCAATGTTTTTAATCATTGGTATGTGGGGTGGGCCAAGAAGAGTCTATGCAACGATTAAGTTCTTTTTGTACACCTTTTTCGGTTCGGTGTTTTTGTTGATTGCGCTTATTTATATGTATTTAAATACTGGAACCTTTGAAATCGCGGCATTGCAACTCGCTCGGTTTAATGAAGATCAACAATTGTTTTTGTTTTTAGCCTTTTTTATTGCCTTTGCAGTAAAAATTCCTATGTGGCCAGTGCATACCTGGTTGCCAGATGCTCACGTGGAAGCGCCTACCGGTGGTTCAGTGGTCTTGGCTGCCATCATGCTAAAAGTAGGTGGTTATGGCTTTTTGAGATTTAGTATTCCTATCACCCCATATGCAAGTAATCAGTTGGCTTATTTGGTTATTGCAGTCTCGCTGATTGCTGTGGTTTATATCGGCTTTGTCGCCTTGGCGCAAAGAGATATGAAAAAGTTAATCGCATATTCATCGATTGCGCATATGGGCTTTGTCACACTTGGCTTTTTTGTAATTTTTAAATTAGCCGCAAATAATAGTTCATATTCTGAACTCGCATTACAAGGTGGCATGGTGCAGATGATTTCGCATGGCTTTATTTCCGGCGCCATGTTTTTGTGTGTAGGGGTTTTGTATGACCGTATGCACAGTCGACAAATAGCGGATTACGGTGGCGTAGTAAATTCTATGCCTAAGTTCGCAACCTTTTTCGTAATTTTTGCCATGGCTAATGCAGGTTTGCCCGGAACCTCAGGTTTTGTTGGAGAGTTTATGGTGATATTGGCAAGCTTCAAAGCCAATGTTTGGTTTGCATTTTTAGCCGCAACCACTTTAATTTTAGGTGCAGCCTATACGCTATGGATGGTTAAGCGTGTGGTGTTTGGTGAAGTAGGTAATGATGAAGTAGCAAAACTTAAAGATGTAAATGGTCGCGAATTTTTCTGTTTGTTTGTTCTCGCGATATTTGTTTTATGGATTGGTCTTTGGCCAGATCCACTAATTGAAATGATGGATGCATCGGTTGCGCATCTTTTGTATCAAGCGCAACAAACTAACCTCCCTTTGTAGAACGACAAAATCGTAATGGATAGCTTAGATATAAATTCAATCGACTCTCTTTCAAGCTTGTTCGCTATGTTGGCAAAACTTTTAGTGGTAATGCCTGGAATAGCGTTGCTAATTGCGGCGTTGGCTATTTTGATGATTAGTCTATTTGCAGGCCGCAAAAGTGAATATCTTACTTTTGTATTGAGTTTGGCTGCTTTGCTTGGGGTGGTATTTTTGATTCTGCTAGGAATTAAGCGGCCTGATGTGGTGCTGTTTAATGGTATGTATGTATATGATGAGTTGGCTAAACTTATTAAGTTGTTAGTGTGCGTTACCGTTGCGGTGATTTTTATCTATGCGCGGCCCTATTTGGTGAGCCGCAGTCATTCGCGCCCAGAATTTTATATATTAGGATTGTTCGCCACACTGGGTATGTTGGTGATGGCGTCAGCACAAAACTTTATAACTATTTATTTAGGCTTGGAATTGCTGTCTTTGTGTTTGTACGCCCTAGTTGCTTATATGCGTGATACGAATGATGCTGCAGAAGCAGCGATAAAGTATTTTGTTCTCGGCGCAATTGCTTCAGGCATGCTGCTATACGGTATGTCTATTATGTATGGAGTTACCGGCACATTGAGTTTGAGTGAAATCAATACGTATTTAGCAAATGTAAATGATTTAAATATAGGCTTAATATTTGCGTTAACTTTTATCGTTGTTGGGGTTGCGTTTAAATTTGGTGCGGTTCCTTTCCATATGTGGGTGCCAGATGTTTACCAAGGTGCACCTACCGCGGTTACTTTGTTTATTGCAACGGCTCCAAAATTTGCTGCATTTGTTATGGCGATCCGCTTATTAAGTGATGGAATGCAGGAGCTGGTGGTGGATTGGCAGCAGATGTTGATGATCTTAGCGGTGTTGTCTTTAATCTTTGGTAATGTCATTGCCATAGCGCAAAGCCATATCAAGCGCATGCTCGCTTATTCTGCTATTTCACATATCGGTTTCGTATTGCTAGGGTTTTTGTCTGGTGAGAATTTTGGTTATGCATCTGCCTTGTTCTACACAGTAATTTATGTGCTTATGGCTGCAGGTGCTTTTGGTGTATTGCTGTTACTAAAGAAAAACGACGATACTGATATTGATGCACTCTCAGAATTTAAAGGCTTAGGGAAATCGCATCCACGTTTAGCGATAATCATGTTATTGGTTATGTTTTCAATGGCAGGAATGCCACTAACGGTTGGTTTCTATGCCAAATTATATGTATTACAGAGTTTGGTATATAACAACTTTATTTGGTTAGCGATTTTGGCGGTAATAATGTCAATAGTAGGCGCGTTTTATTATTTGCGAGTCATAAAATACATGTACTTTGACGAACTTGAACAAAGTTTGGGGACGCAAAATGCATTAGTAGCGAATACTGTGCTTTCCATAAATGGTTTGCTGATTATCGGATTGTTTATCTTCCCGAACTATTTGCTTAATCATTGTGTGAATGCGTTTCAATAAGAAAACTGCCTAATATGTTTGGCCTTTGCTTAAGTTTGTGCAGCTTAGGTGTCTGCGTAAAATGTGTACATGGGCACTTGCAAGTGCTGGGGTTACTCGCAAATTAATCATCGCGTATTGATGCTTTCAAATGCCTAGCGAATAAATTGTGACGAAGTCATACAAAATCGATTGTTCCTCGCTGAGCACCTAATTTACTTTCTTGTATTATTTAGCTTATCTGCGTAGACTTCTGCGGCTCAGATTGATGCGGGGTGGAGCAGTCTGGCAGCTCGTCGGGCTCATAACCCGAAGGTCGTAGGTTCGAATCCTACCCCCGCTACCAAACTTGCGTGTGGTTCTTGCACGCAAATTAATAATCGCGAAGCGATTCCTCCGGATCATGCTATCTTTCTATGCATGCTCATCACCTTCGAAACCAAAGCCTACGCTAACATCACGATGTTTGGTGATGTCGCTATTAAGCTAATTAAGTCTATGGGCCATAGTGGTACTGTCCCAGGAGCCATTAAAGTTGATGATTTGCCAAAGGCACTAGAGCAACTGCAAACTTCTGTTCGTGCAGAGATGGCTATCGATCAAGATTGTGATCAAGAGCAAGCGTCGGATGGTAGTGAGAATTATGTAAGCATTGATAAGCGAGCTAAGCCACTCCTTGAACTACTTGAAGCTGCCATTGAACAAAATACAGATGTTATGTGGGATGAATAAGGGTTTTGCATACTGTGGCATTGCATCCATCAATGCGGCCGCAAGATAAATATTTATTTTACAAGTAGTTACGTAGAGTTTGTAAGATGTTATTGAGAACCTCTTAGGCTAGCAACTAAAGCAAAGAACACGGTATAATGGCTCGGTAATCTGTGTATATGCTGAAGTTTATAGTAATTATAAGAATGTAAAGGAGTTTTCAAATGAGTGGAGCAAGTTTATATGACCGTCTTGGCGGTGGTGACAAATTAAGAAATATCGTAGCGGATGTATGGGCGAACCAT
>CAXMUG010000086.1:0-5979 GCA_964196535.1 uncultured Mycobacterium sp.
GGTGCTCTGGAAGAAGGGATTGAGCCGGGTACGCGATGGGAGGACATCCCTTTTAATTGGAAGTGCCCAGAATGTGGAGCGATGAAGGATGACTTTCAGATGGTGGAGGTCTAAGACTGAATTTGCTGATACAAGTAAGCTATTTTTGCAGAGTGTTCTAATGAGCATGTCCACTTGTAAGCAAGGTTGATCGATTCTGCGCAGGCATATACACCATGTCCACGAACTACTGTGATGCAATTATTGCTCAAGGTGTCTGCTACTAGCCCTGGAGACTCTTCTGAGTAGTTATCGAAATTAATAGTGTGTACAGGTACTGTGGGGAAATATAATTTTCCCTCAAAATCTTCTGGCGTAAAATCCTGTCCATTCATGGTCTGTGCGATGGTATGTGGTCCGTGGCTATGAAATACCGCACAAGCTTTGGCGTTTTGTTTGTAAACTTCTATGTGTAGTTTCGCATCAAAAGATGCGTGTTCACGGCATGAACCATCTATTGAGCAGGCAATTAACTCACTGGCTTGCAAGGTGTCTGCGCATGCGCCTGTTGGTGTAACCCAAACGGTATCTCCATCACGAACCGATGCATTGCCGCTATGAGAATCGTTGCAGCCAAATTTACGTAGCCATGCATAATGACGGACTAGATCATCTTTTGAATCTAACATTTATAAAAGCACTCTAAATTGTTGCAGCATAATCTGATACTCTTCGTTTTCGCACTATTTGTGCCAATATTTATTAAATAAAAAAAGGAATTATTACGATGTCTGCGCTTATTTGTGGTTCTCTTGCTTACGATACCATTATGGTATTTCCAGACCGTTTCAAAGAACATATCTTGCCAGAGAAGGTTCATATACTAAATGTATGCTTTATGGTGCCACAAATGCGCAGGGAGTTTGGAGGTTGTTCAGGAAATATTGCATATAACCTAAATTTACTTGGTGGCGATGGTTACCCAATGGGTACGGTAGGGCAGGATTTTGATCCATATTCTAAGTGGATGTCTGAGTGTGGTATTGATCAAAAATATATTACGAAATTAGATAGTGAATATACTGCACAAGCGTTTATCACAACTGATCTAGATGATAATCAAATTACTGCATTTCACCCGGGCGCGATGAATAATGCACATGAAAATGTTATCCCTAAACAAGATGGCATTACGCTTGCGTTAATTTCACCGGATGGGAAAGATGGCATGGTGCAACATGCGCAGCAATGTGTGGATACAGGCATTCCATTTATGTTTGATCCAGGTCAAGGATTGCCGATGTTTGATGGTGAAGAATTATTGAAACTTATAGAGCAAGCGACTTATGTTTGTGTAAATGATTATGAATCTCAATTGTTACAAGAGCGCACGGGACTATCGATTCAACAGATTGCTGAAAAAGTAGAAGCTGCAATTGTCACCCGTGGCGGCGAAGGTTCTGTTATTCATGCGGGTGGTAAGTCAATTGAAATTCCTGCTGCGACAGCCACTGCAGTGCAAGATCCAACCGGCTGTGGAGATGCGTATAGAGGCGGGTTAATTTACGGTTTGATGAATAATCTAGACTGGGAAGTCACTGGCCGCATTGCTGCACTGATGGGCGCAATAAAAGTTGCGCACAATGGTACGCAAAATCATAAATATTCATTGAATGAATTCAAAGAGCAGTATAAGAAAGAATTCGGTCAATCTTTTTAAGATTTAGTAATTATTTTAAACTAATTATTTGCCAATTATTATTGTTCGCGTGTTCGCTGAGCTTTTCATCCGCGTCTACTGCAATGGGGTGGCTTACTAATTCTAATAGTGGGATGTCATTGCGCGAGTCAGAATAAAAATAACTTCCTTCGAGGGAATGGCTAGAATCTACTAGCCATTCTTTTAAGCGTGTAACTTTTCCGGGGCCAAAGCTCGGCGTGCCACGTACTTTTCCAGTGAATTGCCCATTTTTCATCTCTGGTTCCGTTGCAATTAAGTCATCCATGCCAAATATTGCTTTAGTTGGTTCAGTAATAAAACTGTTTGTTGCGGTGACAATGACTAAATGATCGCCCGCATCTCGGTGTTTGGTAATTAAATCAAATGTTTTCGGTTTGATAATAGGTTTAATGTGTAGTTCTATATATTCTTCACGCCATTGGCATAATTCTTTGTAAGAGTTATTGGCTAAAGGTTGTAGGGCAAAATTTAAAAACTCATATACATCTAGTTGACCTGCTAGATACTCTTTGTAGAAACGCTCGTTCTCATTTGCATAGGATTCAGCATCCACCTTGCCAATCGATACAAGGTGTAATCCCCATTCATAATCACTATCGCCAGCGATAAGGGTTTCGTCTAGATCAAATAATGCTAATGCCATAGTTGATATTAATTTTAAAGTTGGAAAAGTTTCTGCCCAATAATGCTAAGTCATTGTATTATATATTAAGTTTGTATATCTAGACGCAGTCTAAATTGCTCCATTCGGGACCCTATGCAACAATATGATGCAGGAGGGTAGTGATGGAATGTAATCAGCATGTAATTGATGCTTCCGGCTTTCGTGAAAATGTTGGCATCATAGTATGTAATGAATCTAGACATGTAGTTTGGTGTAAACGTTATGGGCAAGAAGCATGGCAATTCCCTCAAGGTGGAGTTCTACCAAATGAAACGATTGAGCAAGCTCTTTATCGAGAATTAGAAGAAGAAACTGGTTTAGGTCAAAACCATGTCGATATTATCACTTGTACTAAAGAATGGCTCCATTACAAATTGCCAGAGCGGTTAGTGCGTAAGCACAGTATGCCTAAATGTATCGGTCAAAAGCAGCGTTGGTTTTTGTTAAAACTGCAAACTGATGAAAGTAATATCTGTTTAGATCATTCCCAAAAACCCGAATTTGATAACTGGCGTTGGGTGGATTACTGGCGTCCACTCGAAGAAGTAGTTGCGTTTAAACGCAAAGTGTATGAAAAAGCGTTAAAAGAATTTGAACCATTTTTATTTACTGCAGTGCATTAAATATTATTGGAATTTTAACGACGAACTACCCAAAGCCAAATTCCAGTAATAGAAAGAATCAGTAACAAGATGGCTGCTACATCTATAATGTAAATGCCAAATTTCCCAAAAACTCGTCCACTATGGGCATCGAGTAAAAACCTTTCTAAATTAATCTGTTTGCTCATATCATGAGATTCAATTACTTGCCTTAATGCCGGCAGGGTTATAGCGGGTGCTACCCAGCGAGGATGTGGCCCTTGTAGTTTTTGCCAACTGGTTAAATCACCAAGACTTTCCCAATAAGTATTAATCCCACGGACTACCGGAGTATTGTTTTTTGAGAGTGCAATACCAATTGGAGCTTCCTGTAAACCATCTTGAGTAGTGATTTCGTCAATTATGTGACCTTCAAGATCGATAACGATTAAAGAATTCAAGGAGGCAATGATAATTTCACTATTCGTGTCGGCGACATGTTTAATAGCGCCATGAATAGCAGTAACTTCATGTGTTATAGGTTTTCCAGATAAATAGACTGATTCTCCAGCGTGAGAGATGGTCTGGTTGCCAAGCTGATATGTGGTTATTGGATTAGGTTTAATCCCGTAGTACTTAAGCAGCCAAGAGCTGGATAAGTATTGAGTATTTAGATTGAAATCATCGCTATGTTGTAATGCAATTCCAGTAATAACTAAAAATACAATAAAAGCTGAAGCAAGCAGACCTATTCTGCGATGCCACTTGTGGAGTTTGGCGGCCATGGGGCGAAAATATTAACACGAATCTTTTGTTACATGTTCATGTAGCAAAAGAGCCATTCTGGAGATGCCGGTAACTGCATTTACTGAAAGGGTAGCGCCGGAGATGTTGTCAATATTCGTATCGAGTTTATATTTGTCCGTTAACTTTGCGCCGATAAATTGCTTGCCAAAAAAATCATGTTTAACTTCCCAGCCACGGCTTTCTCTAAAAACTAGGACTTTTACTTTTTCGAGGCCTTGTGAGTTCACTACAAATCCAGTGGTGATAGGACGTTCTTTGCCTATCTCTTCAAGCACCCATGCAGTTCTACATCCTTCATGCCAATAGGGGATACGTATTTTTTTGTAGCGATGATCTAGAATTATTTTAACTTGCTTTGATAAATCGCCAGATAAAGTTAATCGTTGTGGTTCAGGTACAGTGCCAAATACAGAGGCTAGAAACTCTTCTTGGGATAGATACACTTCTTCTGCATGAGCGATACTGAGGAGGAGTGTAAGGCATAAAATCCATTTCATAATTATCATGATAGGTTCTGAGTGAAATGATTTCCAATTCATTTGTGTGTATAAATAATAACAATTCCTAAAGCTAAAAAGCCCGTAGTAGATATTTCTAATACGGGCTATGTGCGAATTTTAATGTTTAGAACATATAGCCTAAGCCTAAATCAAAGCCATCAAAGTCGCGACCATCTGCTTTCGCTTCTGGGTCATGTGAACGATCACGCCAGTCTACTTTCACTACCACATCTTTATGTGGCCACCAGTTCGCACCCACTTCCCATTGACTAAATTGATCTTGTATACGGATACCTTCAACTTCTTCATAACGTGAATAAAGACCTAACCAGCTGAGAGGTTTGTAACTTGGTTCTATGTACCAACCAAATTGTTCGTTAGGGTCTCCCGCAAGGTCTTTAATACTTCCGTCGATGTCCCACTCTGCATACAGTGTGCGTAAACCAAATGGGCCGCGATTATAGGCAGCATGGAATGAATATAGAGTGGCTTCTTCGATAAAGTTATTATTTGTATCATCATCTTGACTGGCGTCAGTTTGGTGATTGATAGATGCTGCTAATTCTAAACCTTGAATGCCGGTGTATTTTAAACGCCCTGTATAAGCGAGATTGCTTGCATTTGCATTTGATGCTTTTTGCCGGCCGCTGCGTATTCTTCCCATATTTCCGCCAGTTGTTGGGATATTTAACCCAGTAGTGACAGCAAGATCTGCGCTTAGACCATTGTTCCAGTGATGACTTCCACCAATTCCAGCTTCCCACCATGTGGCAGGAATAATAACGTTTTCAACGTCATTGCGTTCAACGCCATAAAAGGTTGGAGGTTCATGAGTTTCATTTATTAACCCTGTAGGTAATAAAAATACACCGCCACGTACTTGCGATTTATCAGAAACGTCATATTCGATATAAGCTTGTTCGACTTCAACTTCACCATCAAGTGGTGCGCCATCTGCTTCAACACCACCATGCTCAATTTCAAATTCAGAAACAAAACGAAGGTCATCATTAAATTCTTTTCCTACAAATACTACGAAACGATGTAGGTCAGCTTCTTCTACATCTCGTTCGCTATCGTCTGCATCTAGATTGTTATAGTGAACTTCGCCATAGCCGCCTAATGAAATGCCTTCAAAGGCATCCAGTGGGCTGTCTTCTACTACTTCTGCGGTAGCATTCGCCACTTCATTGGCCTCATCAGCTTTCTCTTCTGCACGTGTGGCAGTTTCCATGGCTTGTTTTTGCTGAATCATTAAATACTCAACCGCTTTTTTGAGGTTTTCGTATTCTTCTCGATCCACTGAGACTTGCTCTGCATGTAGTGGTAGGGTGATGGCAAAAATAGCTGCCAAGGCTATAATTTTGCGTACTGGTTTTATGTGTTTCATGTGAAATATCCCTTAAAAACAAATAGTTATATATGGTTGGCTGATTTACCTGCTTCGCAATCAATGTTTATAAGAATACTAATGAGAATGATTCGCATTTATATATCTAATTGAGGGTAATTTCCTTTTAAAACGAGGTTATTAAGCAATCTATTGAAAGGTATTTATTCAGTAGAACTGACTATTGCAGTTAGAATTGCGTGCAACATGAAAAGCCAATCCGCAGTTCTCAACTTCTTACTTTCTATTTCTTTATTTTGTGTGAGCTTTTATATCGCATGGAATCTCAATGCAGCTTCAAATTTTTTGTACTCAAC
>CAXMUG010000087.1:0-3238 GCA_964196535.1 uncultured Mycobacterium sp.
GGCGCGCTCATTCCATCATTGTCGCCCAGGGGCAGTTAACTTGTCAGTACCAGCAAACTTAATGCTCTATGGTCAGTATTGTTAGATTTATACTTTCGATAGATGTTTAATCTCATTAATTTCGGCAATATCCACAATTTCGAACGTGCAAGAGCCTTCATGTTTTAAGAAATTGGTTTTGCAACGAAGCTCCACAAACCCATCTTCCAGTAAACGAGTGTCGGATTGAAAATACCACTTAAAGGCACCTAGCGTATGTGCAGTAAGTCCATTCTCTTCGGCAAACTTTTCAACAAATTTGTTTGCCTCTGCTTCAATACCATCGACCGGATGATCTAAGAATTTTTCTGCTTTCGCTTTATCCATTAGACCTGAGCAAACGTTCTTTATGTTATCTAATTGCATGACGCCTCCTAATTGATATGCAAGTTATGTCAAATATTATAGGCTTAGGATACGCTCAGTGACAACATTCATAATGTCTGCTTTCGGCCAATAGCGGTCATTGCAAGTCTGTGGAATTACGGAGTAATCACTTATGTATTCGTTTATTCACATTCACAAAATAAAGAAAGCCCGCAAAGGGTGCGGGCTTTCAATGTAGGCATCATGCGATGCGCGATGCTTCGACAAGTTGGCTTGTGCAGTATAAAAGTCTTAATCTGGGTTTGTGTTTTATACTCAACGCCCTGTCTTGTTATTTGGTTTGCGCCTACTACTCCAAATAACATGTAAACACCCGCAGTAATTACATTACGCTTAGAAAAAATACCCTTCTACTAAAACTTTTCTATAAGAATTATTAGCAAATTTGATAGCTTATTTCCGAATAAAGTTTCTGCTTTCGGCCAAAAGCAGTCATTTATCTTTAAATATTTGCATAAACTCATAGTTGGCAATTGATTAAAATCAATCCACTTTTTTATTTATACTTTAATCTCCCATCAATATGAAGGTATATGAGATAACATGAAAATCAAAAATAAAGTCATATTGGTAATGTTATTGACAGTAACTATGGTACCGCTCACATTTGCGGAAACGGCTGGCGAATACATAGATGATGCAACCATTGGTTCAAAAACCAAGACTGATCTTATAGGTAATAAGAATGTCTCGGCAGTAGGTATTAATGTAGAGGTCTACAAAGGCATTGTGCAGCTCTCTGGCTTTGTAGATTCCGAAGCCGAAGAGGCCGCAGCACTGGCTACTGCCAGAAAAGTCAAAGGGGCTAAGAAAGTGTTGGATGCACTCGTCGTTTTTTCTGGATCCAGAAGTATGGGTGAGACTGTCGATGACGCTACCATTTCAGTAAAGTTGAAAACAGAGCTTACGAAAGTTGAAGGATTGGGTAATGCTATAGCCATCAATACACAGGTCAGGCAAGGACATGTCCTGCTCGCGGGCTTTGTCGATAGTGCAAAGATTAAAATCTCTGCTGAAGATGCTGCGAGAGGTATCTCCGATGTCAAAGAAGTTCATAATTTAATTGCTGTTAAATAATGAAGTAGTATTTTTTATTTACTAATCAAGTGTATATCCGCTTCCGTCTAATAGCGGTCATTTACTATTAACACCTAATGAAGCAATGACTTCATAGTATCCAAAAAAAACGACTACAAAAAAGATTAATATGAGAATCTCATGTTTATAACCATGCTTATGAAAATATGCTCTATCCTTGTGATGGACAACATCCATCAACTCATCGCCAAATCGAATAGAGAGAAAAGTGCCAGCCCCGGAAAGTAGAATCACACTCCAATAAGGGTAAGGATTAGTAAGAATCACATAAAAAACCTTGGTTAACTTTGTAGTTTGATAATAATCAGAAAAGTAAATCAGTGAAATTATGTTTATTGTTATTGCTATGCCCCACACAGCAATTTCAGACATAAACATTCGAATGCCAAATAAAAGCCTAAGGGGAAAATCTAATAAGAAACCCGCATCTGCAATGGGCGTACAAAGAACAAAAAAAGACCAAGTTAAGATGGCTGCAATACCACCTGTCAATAAATTGAACTCATAGCTAAGATACGCAAAGTAGCTAATTAGTAGCACACACAACAAAAGAAACTTGTAAAACACACCTTTCATCGGATGCGTTTCAGTTTTGTTAGTAAGAGTCACAGTATTAGTCAATAAGTCCAATAACAAATTATTATATTTTAACTAAGCGTGAATGTCTGCTTTGGATCGTTAGCAGTTATTTGTTGGGTACTGACAAGTTAACTTCTTTGTCTCAACAAATTCTAGATAAAACATATTCTATAAAGCTACTGCACAATTTCAATACACAAAGGCGCGCAATCTAAATATTCGATAATTTTTAGCGGAGACTAAATGTCGACCAAGGTTGAAAAGATTGTATACCGCTACATGAGCATTTAAAAAGCGCTGCGCTTGTTGTATCGACTTGAATCGGCGCATTCCTCGCTCTCGAGCACGTGTTGGTTGATGCGAAAGTTCAGCACGGTTATTCGCATATTGCGATGTATCGTGAATGGATTCAGGGATTAGCTCTCGATGTGCAAACCCATAACTTTTCAACTTATCAGTGACAATTTTTCTGGGTTCATTACGATGATTTCTTAACAAACGTTTGAAGAAACGCTTGGCGGTAGCGCCGTCTCTGCGAGTTTGTAGAAATACATCAACCACTTCGCCATCCTGATCCACCGCGCGCCATAAGTAATGTTGCTTACCATGAATCTTTACAAATACTTCATCGATATAAAATGTATCACCGTAACCCTGGTGCTTTCGCTTCAATCGCCGAGCATAGTGAGGACCAAACTTATTACACCACAAGCGAATGGATTCATAGCTGACTTCAATGCCTCGCTCTGATAACAAATCTTCGATATCACGATGACTCATATTGAAACGATGATAGAGCCAGACGGCGTATTGAATGATTTCTGATGGGAAACGATGACGTTTGTATAGACTAGTTGAGGTATTCATCTAGATATTGTCGCTCAGATGGGTTTAACTTGTCAGTACCAGTGCAGCAGTACCTGATCCAATAATCGCAACATCAGTATCTAAAGTTTTCATATTTGTCTCCATTAATCTATTACTGGAATTATTGAAGTTACAAAGTGTGAATATTCACGAAGCGAGGCTGGGTGTTGAGTTAATTTGAGAACTTAAAAAAGAGACTGTTCTTAAACTAGCTTCGAGCGCACCTTCTAAAAAGCCATTGTTGTGTTGGCGAAAATCTGCAGATTCT
>CAXMUG010000088.1:0-4838 GCA_964196535.1 uncultured Mycobacterium sp.
TTTAACTGGTTTTGATGAGCCTGATTCATTAGCGTTGATTTTGCCAGGGAATCCTAAAGGCCAATTCATACTATTTTGCCGCGAGCGTAATCCAGAACAAGAGATTTGGGATGGCCGCCGAGCAGGCTTAGAAGGTGTAAAAGAACACTATGGCGCAGATCTCGCTTATTCGATTGATGATCTCGATGAGATGATGCCGAAACTTTTTGCAGATCGTGAGCGTTTCTTTTATCCAATGGGGCGCGACTCTAATTTTGATCGGCGCGTTATCAGTTGGGTGAATCAATCACGTGGTTCAGCGCGTGCCTCGAAACATGTGCCACACGAATTATTGTCGCTAGATTATTTTGTACATGACATGCGTTTATACAAATCTCGTAGTGAGCTCACACTTATGCGCCAAGCTGCAAAAGCGGCTATAGCAGGGCATACCCGCGCTATGCAGGCATGTAAGCCAGGAATGTATGAATATGAAGTGGAGGCAGAGATACTCTATGAGTTTAGAAAAGCAGGTTGTGTAACAGCATATCCTTCCATTGTAGGTGGCGGTGATAATGGCTGCATTCTGCATTACATCGAAAACAATCAAGAACTCAAAGACGGTGACCTTTTATTAATTGATGCCGGTGCGGAGTATCAAGGCTATGCCAGTGACATCACACGCACTTTCCCAGTGAATGGCACATTTTCTAAAGTACAGCGTGAAGTGTATGAGTTAGTTCTAGAGTCGCAGCTGGCTGCTATTAAAAAAGTGAAGCCGGGTAACCACTGGAATGACCCACATCATGAAGCGGTAAAAGTGCTTACTAAAGGGCTTGTAGAAATTGGTCTATTAAAAGGTAAGCCCGCTAAACTCATTAAAGATGAAGAATATCGGCAGTTTTACATGCATCGCACAGGACATTGGTTGGGCTTAGATGTACACGATGTCGGTGATTACCGCTTTGATGAAGAATGGCGTTTATTAGAACCGGGTATGACGCTTACCGTAGAGCCAGGCTTATACATTTCTAAAGCTAAAGGTGTACCGAAAAAATTCTGGGACATCGGTATTCGCATAGAAGACGATGTGTTGGTCACCAAAGACGGTAGTCAAGTGTTAACCGAAAAACTTACCCGTGATCCAGATGAAATTGAAGCGCTAATGTCAGCGTCTATCCACTAAAAAATAATCCATGTCAGAATACGACATTGCAATTGTGGGCGGAGGGTTGGTCGGCAGTAGCTTAGCTTGTGCATTAGCTTTTTCTTCATATCGCATTGCATTAATAGACTATCAACCACTGGTTGATATCCAACTCAAAGCTGATCAACTTGATGGTCGTAGCATTGCACTCGCGTTATCCTCAAAGAATATGCTTTCGGCTTTAGGCTTGTGGGGTAGCTTGCAAAAGCATGCCACGGCGATTAAAAAAATTCATATTTCAGACCAAGGCCGCTTTGGTGCAACGCGTTTAGACAGCGCGCGTTATGAAGTGGAGAGTTTTGGTTACTTGGTGCCAGCAGATCATCTTATTCACACCCTGAATAAGCAGATAGATAGCTTAGATAATGTTACCCGCTTGCAACCTTATAAAGTATCCGCCATTGAAAACCACAGCGACCATGTCATTCTGAAACAAGAGGATGGCGAGTCAATTCAAGCAACGTTACTAATCGCGGCAGACGGGGCTAATTCCTTTATTCGCAAAGCGCTTGGTATAGAGGTAGAAGAAAAGCAATATCAACAGTCTGCCATTGTCGGCAGTGTCGAGTGCGAGCAAGCGCATAACAACACCGCTTATGAGCGCTTTACCGAAGACGGCCCGCTAGCATTGCTGCCCAGAGAAGGGAATCGTTGCGGTTTCATCTGGATGAATCCAACCGAGGTTGCCGAAAGTAATTTAACATTATCGGATTCTGCTTTTTTGCATAAGCTGCAAGAGGCATTTGGCTTTCGTTTAGGTCATTTTCAATCGGCGAGCAAACGCTTTACCTATCCATTGGCCTTATTAATGAGCGAACAACGCGTACAACAACGCGTGGTATTAATTGGTAACGCGGCACAAACGTTACATCCTATTGCCGGGCAGGGATTAAATCTTGCGTTACGCGACATTGCAGAGTTGGTTGAACTATTAAATGAGAATGATCTTAATAGTGTTGATGGAAAGCTTAGGGATTATGCAGACAAGCGTCAGCCGGATATTGAAAAAACCATCCGTTTTACCGACCGACTAAATTTCTTGTTTAACGCAGATTATCCAGTGCTGAAACAATCACGTGGGTTAGGGCTAGCTATGCTCGGAGCAATACCGGCATTAGAAGAACGGATTGTGAAGCAGAATTTGGGTGAGTCCGGATCTAACGCCAACCTTCTGCGTGGGCATGTGGTTAACTCATGAATGATGTTTTTAAGGTTCGGTTCCCTTATGTGCACTTCTTTTGAGTGCTGAGCACTTAACTGTCGATGTCGCCATTGTGGGCGCTGGCATGGTTGGGCTAACCCTTGCGAACTTATTATCTAAACAAGGCAAATCGATTGCCATTGTTGATCGAAGCGAAGTTACTGTTTTTAAAGAGCATCAAGATTATCAATCTCGTGTAACCGCGGTTAGCCCTGGCTCACAAGCCATCTTTGAATATGTAGGTGCGTGGTCCGCCATGCAAACTAAACGAGTTTCACCGTTTCAGCATATGCATGTATGGGATGAAGCGGGAGGCTCCCAAGGGAATGGAAGTGTTCACTTTAATGCGAATGATCTACAGCGTATCCATCTTGGCCATATCGTTGAAAACATCGTTATTCAAAGCAGTTTGCATGAAGTCTTGCAGCAACAAAATAATGTTGAATGGCAATTACCTGAACACATAAGCAAAATAAGAATCTACCAAGATCGTGCAGAGCTTGAGTTAGATAGCGGTACCGTGATTTCAGCTAAGTTAATTGTCGGTGCGGATGGTGGTCGATCTACCGTACGAAATCTTGCAGAGATTGCCTATACTGAAAAAAGTTATCAGCAAATGGGAATCGTTGCGTTGGTAGAAACGGAGTATCCGCATGAAAACACCGCATGGCAACGTTTTTTAAGCACTGGTCCAATGGCATTGCTTCCACTAAGCAACGATCAATGCTCGATCGTATGGTCTGTGAGTGAAGACTATGCTGATGAACTTATGAGACTGAATGAATACGAGTTTGCGGATGCCCTAACACAAGCGAGTGATATGCAACTTGGTAATATCACATTGCAATCAAAGTGTGTCGCCTTTCCTTTAATTTCAGGGCAAGCCGATGCCATGGTGCGGCCACGTATTGCATTGGTGGGTGATGCCGCCCATGCATTACATCCGCTTGCAGGCCAAGGGGCAAACTTAGGGTTTACCGATGCGGCTGTGTTAGCAGATATTTTAGGGAGTGCAGAACGCGATATCGGTAGTTTTAAAGTGCTACGTAAATATGAGCGTGCCAGGGTGGGCGAGACACAGATTATGCAAAGTGCAATGGACGCGTTTATTATAGCGTTTGGTTCAAGTAACTCGGCGATGGTAACCGCAAGGAATGCAGCATTACGAACGGCAGATTCAATTCAGCCCGTGAAGAAATTTTTTATGAAACATGCGATGGGGTTAAGTAAGGATAGGCCTACTTACGCAAGATAAATGATCCCTAACGACTCAAAGCGGATATTTTACTAGAGATCAGTTTATACTTTTTTTGGTGATTTCTTTGAAGCTGTCTTTAATCACTTCAATTAATACTTTTCCTTGTTCGCTAAGACTTACAGTCACCGCCCTTCGGTCATCCTCATTATGATCGTAGTCTACAAGGCTTCTTAGACTTAACGCTTTAACTAATCTTGAGGTAGAGGCTGCTTGACAGCTTAAAGCGTAAGTAATCTCGGATGGTTTAAGTGCATCATTACCTGACAGTAAAAAAAGTATTTCAAACTCGCCATAGATTAATTCAAAAGCTAGCAATGACTTTATAAAGTCTTTGCGCATTGCGCGTGACGCTATGGTATGCGTAAAAATTTCGTGTAGATTCATTTATACCAACCACTAAAGGTTTTTTGTAAAATAATTAGTTTCATGAAACATATAAAAGCTCAGCGTTAATTCACAGGTGTGTTTAAGCAAGCAAACTAATAGTGGAGGCAGTGCCAACACTGCCTGTAGAGAGAAGCCTGCAAGAAGTTGTGGCTCTTCGTTACTCCCTACTTTATGAATAGGGATTGAGTGAATAATGAACTCAATCTTTGGCTCGTTATAGAAGCAAGTAAATTAGAACAGGAGTTTTAATACTATGTCTATTCAGTGATTTAATGAATTATGCGAAGTAAATTGGACAATTGGGATGATTTCTTCTGAATTTTCGCCAGGGTTTTTAGAGGCTCACGGGCCATTGTTTAATATTTTAAAGTTGCTTTTCTAAGGTCTTAGTGCAGTTTATGTGCTTTTCAGTTGCACTTTCTACCATAGCCTTAAAGCCTTCTTTTGAAATGGCACCGCTTTCGATACCAGTTTTCATCATTTCCTTTTCCGTTTGTATGGTCAGTGCATATTATTTCATGTCTGATGAGGCTATTTCATGCTGTGCGTTCGGGAAAAACAACTGTTGCTCTTCCAAAGTGAATTCAGCAATGGCTTGTTGGCCTTCGCTTGAGATGAGCCAGTCAGAAAACCGTTTGGCTTGTTGGTATTTGATATGTCCATGACGTACGGGGTTTACCAGGATGACGCCGTATTGATTAAATAACGGTGGATCGTTTTCAAATAGTAATGTTAGGTCATCACGGTTTTTGAAAGATAACCAAGTGCCACGATCAGTCATGGTGTATGCATTCATGCCATTGGCA
>CAXMUG010000089.1:0-4631 GCA_964196535.1 uncultured Mycobacterium sp.
CAAGGCTGCAGTAGCTGCCCTCCCGCCGATAAATGGCTAGGCGATCTTAAAAACAAACCTGGCTTATGGAGTGAGTTTGTACCTGTAGCTTTTCATGTTGACTATTGGGACTTCCTTGGCTGGAAAGACAGTTTCTCTAAAAAAGAACATTCCAGTCGACAGCGCCTACATAGAAAACAAGGCCATGTAAAAGTCGTTTACACTCCAGGCTTTTTTCTTAATGGCAAAGAATGGAAGCGTAGACTACTAGGCCGTAGCACACCTTCCTTAGGTAACGAGAACGCAGGGAATTTAACGGCGAATTTAAGCGGCAACACTCTCAAAGTTAACTATGACACTGCAAACCCTATCAGCACAGCCACCTTGAATGTTGGTATATTAGGGTTTGGTTACCAAACACCTATTCAGGTTGGCGAAAATTCCAATCGTGTTTTAGTAGAAGATTTTGTTCTACTTTCACATACAGAACATCTTAGTTCGAATCAAACATGGGAAGTAAAACTACCAGATAATATTACTCCAAGTGCGAATAAATACGGCTTAGCGATCTGGGTTAATCAAGGCACTGACTTAAAACCACTACAAACCACTGGTGGTTGGTTGCCTGATAGTTATTATTAATTAATAATGTGGGGGAACTTCATCCCCCGTTGCCGCATCAGGCATGCTTGAAACAATTTCTTTGTATTGGTCTTTCAGCAAATTACAAAGAACATTTAGTTTATCTATTTGTACCTGTTGAGTTATGACATGAGAATTAAGTTCTTGCAATAAGTCTTCTTGAAAAGACAGTTTTGTTTCTAACTCTACTATTCGCTCTTCTAATATATTTTCTGATTTTTCTACTGGCATCACTATTGTCCAAATATTTGTATAGCGGGTTCGTTAAGCTCACCTAATTGTTCTCGCAAATCAAGAATATGTTGCTCCCAATACTGCGTAGTATTAAACCATGGAAAAGCTCGAGGAAAAGCAGGATCATCCCATCGCTTTGCTAGCCATGCGCTAAAATACATGATGCGCAACGTTCTTAACGATTCTATATATTTAATTTGCTGTAAAGGAAACTCTGAAAACTCATTATACCCTTCAATAATCTCGTTAAGTTGTGCAGTTTGTCGCGCACGATCACCCGAAAGCATCATCCATATGTCTTGAATAGCCGGCGCCATTCTTGAGTCATCAAAATCTATGAAATGTGGCGCATCATCTCGCCAAAGAATATTACCCACATGGCAATCACCATGTACACGAATATATTCTTCGTCATCACCATCAATATAGATAGTATCAATAATTTTTAAGATCTCTTTCACTACCGCATCATATGATTCCCGAATGTGCTTAGGCATAAACTTTTCTTTTATTAAAGCAGCACTTTCATGACCATAATGCTTACAACTTATAGATGGGCGCTGCTGAAATGCTTGTACTGCACCTACAGTATGCATACGTCCTAAAAATCGACCCATAATAAATAAATTATCTAAATTATCTAACTCAGGCGCATGGCCACCCTTTCGAGGATACAAAGCAAGCCGAAAATCCCCATATTGGAATAAGGTCTGTGAATTTTTTACTAAAGGAGGAACTACTGGAAGATCTTGCTCGACTAACTCGGCACAAAACTGATGCTCTTCAAGAATCTGAGTATCACTCCAGCGTTCAGGCCGATAAAACTTGGCAATTATAGGCTCATTATTTTCTATGCCTACTTGGTATACACGATTCTCATAGCTATTTAACGCTAAAATTCTGCCATCACTAACATAATCGTAGTGATCTACTGCATTTAGAACAAAACTGGGAGTAAGTGCATCAAATGGATGATTATCAACACTTTCATCTTCAGATGACTCTGTGTCCTCAGGAAAAGAATTACTCATACGCCTACGTTAGCTGATTATTGCAAATCAGGCTAACTAAATACTCACCATATAAGCCTAGGGTAGTAATGAGTGTAAATGCTCTTGTATATCTTTATCGCCAGCAAGCCACTTGTTGACAACATCCTTACCTGCTTGCAAACATTTTTCACCATATTCACGTTTACTAAATTCATCACGCGTACGATCCACTACTGTTCTCGCTTGATCCGCACTTAATCCACCACCCATTAAATAGCGCAAATAAATATCGTCTTCATGCACTTCCGTTCCAGTTGAAAGCTCTTTAATTAAACTATAGGTAAAAACAGAAATTATTTTTCGCACATCTCTAGCCTTTTCTTGAACAGGTATTGGCAACTTTTCGGTAGCCACCTGAAATATCTCATGTGTTTTACTACATAGTTCTTCTAATTGGTGTATATCGGACATTTTAATTAACGTCGAGAAACTGCAACTCGAATTGCATCTAACCTTAACTGTGCGTGCTGCATAAACTCTTCAACCTGTGCTGTGGTTGATTCTAAATATTCGATTTCCTCTTGACGAATATTAGGATTTACTTTTGACAACGAAATTAATCGCTCTAACTCAGCAGCTTGTTTAACTTTCATTGTGTCGGATGCTTGTTTGATAATTTCTGCCATCTCAATTTCAGCAATACCATTTGCATGCTCAATCAGTTCTGTAATTTGCGTGCGTATATGCTTGATAATACTTTGAGCAACATTCTTCTTAACCCGCTCTGCCATACGGTCCATATGTTCAGAGGTTAGCACACTTCCTAAATCATTATGATTATGATCAATCAATACACGAATAATTGCTTTTGAAAAATAATTATCCAGCCTTAACACTTTCGGCGCAGCACACTGAATAGTAAAGATACATTCTAGTAAAACTGTACTCGATTTCAATGCTTGTAATTTTAGAGTGCACAAAGTTACATTTCCAAATTCCCCAGAAAGAATCATATCCATACTTCCAGTAACCATTGGATGCTCCCAAGTATGGAACTGCATATCTTCACGCACCAAGGCCTTTGCTCGGTCGTAGCATGCAGTTAATCCATCCTCAGGCAAACCTGGGAAACTGTGCTCATGCATATGATCGCCTGGTTGTAGTACAACACTATGCAAACTATGATATTGCTGATCAACTCCAAACTGATCACATACACGCTCCATGTAATCGGCTAACTCCATTTGATTGGTTGAAGTCAAAATATCTTGCACTACCTCAGCAGCTTGATTTGGGTTGCATGAATTAAGTTCCAGCAAACGATCTCTACCCTGTTGTAATGCTTGCTGCATTTCATCAGTTTTATTGTTTGTATCCTGAACTAATAACTCAAAATCTTCATTTTCTATCTGATTTAATAAGCATGTTAGCAAACGATCAGAATATAATTGGTACACCGCTTCGCCAATTGAACAGACCTGACGAAATGCATTCAATCCTTCGTCATACCAACGCATTAATTTTTCTTGTGCACTATTCTTATAATAAGGAACATGTATTTGAACTGTATGTACTTGCCCAATTCGATCTAAACGTCCAATACGTTGCTCTAATAAATCGGCACTTAATGGTAGGTCGAACAAAATCAAATGATGTGCGAATTGAAAGTTTCTGCCTTCACTACCAATTTCAGAACAAATAAGTACTTGCGCACCCTCTTCCTCATCTGCGAAATACGCAGCGGCACGATCTCTAGCGATCAAATCCAATCCTTCATGAAATACTGCTGAACGTATCGCATGTTGTTGATTTAAATAATCCTCTAATTGGCTTGCAGTATCCGCTAATGCACAGATCACTAAAACTTTCTCGTCACGATTTTCAAGCAACCACTTCGCCAACCACTCTACACGAGCATCTAACTTTAACCAGCTTTCACCTAGCCGAGTCTCAGAATGTAAATGAGAAGCAGCGATATCTTCTATTGATTCATCATTATTGGTTTCTTGCTTACTTGCAATTACGTCTAAAGCCTCTTGAGAAGGCTCTAATAGATGTTGATGTAATTCACGTTGTGGAAAACCTTCAACTGCATCACGTGTATTTCTAAACAATACTCGCCCAGTACCATGTCGATCCAATATAGTTTGAATCAAATCATCTATAGCTTTTCTTGGTGAATGGTTTAGATTTTGTAATGCAGCTTTGAAACTCGCGGTGACTTCGTCGCCTAAAAAAGTAGAGATTTCATCTAACAAACTTGCATCTTTTCTAAGCTGCTCAGCTGAATTATCAGCAAGTAGTTTTTGCACTAATTCATTTACTGGCTGATAGCTTGTTTCTTCTTGTCGATATTTTTCCAGATCGTAATACCGATCAGGATCTAACAAGCGCAATCTTGCAAAGTGGCCGTCAACTCCTAGCTGCTCAGGAGTTGCAGTTAACAATAGCAATCCAGCAACATTTCGTGCTAATGCTTCAATACATTGATATGCATTACTCACTTTATCTTCAGACCACGTAAGATGATGCGCTTCATCAACAATCAATAAATCCCAATCTACCGCTAATGATTGTTCAAAACGTTCACTGTTATCTGTTAAGAATGATAATGCACACAACACACATTGTGCAGTTTCAAAAGGGTTTCCAGGTTCAGCTTCGTCCAATGCTTGGCAACGTTCTTCATCAAGAATAGTAAATTGCAGATTAAAACGA
This sequence comes from uncultured Mycobacterium sp., assembly GCA_964196535.1. Lineage (GTDB taxonomy): Bacteria > Pseudomonadota > Gammaproteobacteria > UBA4575 > UBA4575 > JABDMD01. The sequence continues at coordinate 4,566 of CAXMUG010000089.1, forward strand.
CGTGACATTTCCACTAACCATTGATGTACCAAACTGTCTGGCACCACAATCAGAACACGACTCTCT
>CAXMUG010000090.1:0-9881 GCA_964196535.1 uncultured Mycobacterium sp.
TGGATGGAAACAGCGCTAAAAAAGCACCGGTCTTAGACAATTTAGTGGGAACCTCAAACACTCCTATCGGTAATAAACCGACGCTTTCTAGACCAACACAAGCCCAGACGCTTACCCAGGCCAAGCCTGCTGTTACCTCTATGAATGGTAATGGAGCCTCTGCTAGTAACGCCCAAGCCATTCAGAATACTGCCACCCAAGCTGAAAAATTGCCTCAAAACCGTCGTACTGATAAATCTGAATTTGAAATCGAACTAACTAAGACCGTTCGCGAAATTATGCTTAAGCATTTTGAACACGCGAGTGAGCAAATTGTGCAGCAAGTGCTTAGTGAAGTTCGCGCTCGCCTTCCTGGCCAAAGAAAGTCTTAACCCTATAGCCACATTGGCTAAGCCATTGCTGTATGCTTACCTGAGTACATCTTAGGCCAATCTATATTGTTATAATACTTGCGCTGACTTCTTGTCTCGCTGCATCATACGTACTAATAATATTTCGAATTGCATTTCAAACCATCTGATCGCCCCAATATTGTCATGGATAAGACCTATCAACCCAAAGATATCGAACAGAAGTGGTATCAGTTTTGGAAAAGCAATAATTACTTTTCTCCTTCAGGAAAAAGCGAAAATTCATACTGCATTATGATTCCACCACCCAATGTAACGGGAACGTTACATATGGGTCACGCATTCAATAATACCTTGATGGACTGCCTGACACGTTATCATCGAATGTGTGGCTATAACACACTGTGGCAACCTGGCACCGATCATGCTGGCATTGCTACGCAGATGGTGGTTGAACGACAGCTAAACGCTGAAAACAAAACACGCCATGACTTAGGTCGTGAAAAATTTGTAGATAAAGTTTGGAAATGGAAAGAACAATCTGGTAATACTATTTATGGTCAATTAGAACGCATGGGTTCTTCGTTGGATTGGTCGCGCGAACGCTTCACTATGGACGAAGGTCTCTCTGAAGCGGTTAAACAAGTATTCGTACGTTTATATGACGAAGGTTTAATTTATCGCGGCAAACGCTTGGTGAATTGGGACCCAAAACTTCACACCGCAGTTTCAGACTTAGAAGTTATTTCCGAAGAAGAAAATGGCCACATGTGGCATATGCGTTACCCTCTGGTTGATTCGAAAATGGCCGATGGTAGTGGCTATATAACAGTAGCAACAACCAGGCCAGAAACCATGTTGGGTGATGCGGCGGTTGCAGTACACCCTGATGACGAACGATACCAAAGTTTAATCGGCAAAACCGTCAAACTTCCTTTAACCGATCGAGAAATTCCCGTTATCGCAGACGACTACGTGGATCCCGAGTTCGGTTCCGGTTGTGTAAAAATTACACCTGCACATGACTTTAATGATTATGAAGTTGGCAGCCGTCACGACTTAGAAAAAATTAACATCTTCACTATCGACGCCAAGATTAATGATAATGCTCCTGAAAAATATCAAGGGCTAGACAGATTTGAAGCACGTAAACAAATTGTTGCCGACTTAAAAGCACTAGATCTTCTAGCTGAAATAAAAGATCATAAACTGATGGTGCCCAGAGGTGATCGTTCAGGTGTGGTCGTTGAACCTTATTTAACAGATCAATGGTACGTGAAGATCCAGCCACTAGCGGACCCGGCTATTAAAGCTGTAAAAGATGGTGATATTCAATTTGTTCCAGAAAACTGGAGCAAAACCTATTTTGAATGGATGAATAATATTCAAGATTGGTGCATTAGTCGTCAACTATGGTGGGGCCACCGTATACCCGCTTGGTATGACAGCGATGGAAAGATTTATGTGGCTGAGAGCGAAGAAGACGTACGTAAAAAATATAATTTGAACTCCAAGCTTGAGCTTAAACAAGATGAAGATGTATTAGACACTTGGTTTTCATCTGCACTATGGCCTTTTTCAACATTAGGCTGGCCAGAACAAACTAAAGAACTAAAAACGTTTTATCCTACTTCAGTATTAATCACCGGTTTCGACATCATTTTCTTCTGGGTTGCACGCATGATCATGATGGGTTTGAAATTCATGGGCGATGTTCCATTTGAAAAAATCTACATTCACGGTCTAGTGCGTGATGCAGATGGACAAAAAATGTCTAAGTCTAAAGGCAATGTTTTAGACCCTATCGATATAATCGATGGCATCGATTTGGATACCTTAATCAAGAAGCGCACTACTGGCCTCATGCAGCCAGAGATGGCGGCTAAAATCGAAAAAGCAACTCGCAAACAATACCCAGATGGCATCAAAGCCTATGGCACAGATGCCATGCGTTTTTCATTTGCCGCACAAGCATCTACAGGTCGAGATATAAAATTCGATTTAAATCGGATTGAAGGTTATCGAAATTTCTGCAATAAACTCTGGAATGCAACACGCTTCGTTTTGATGAATTGTGAAGATAAAGATATTGCCAGCCAGATTGATAAACAGAAACTCACTTTGGCGGATCGTTGGATCTTAAGTAAACAACAAGAAGTTATCGATCTGACACATAAACATTTAAAGAATTATCGCTTTGATCTCGCAGCACAAGCTTTATATGAATTTTCCTGGCATGAGTTTTGCGACTGGTATGTAGAGCTATGCAAACCCACTCTGTTTAAAGACGATGTTGATGAAAGCATCAAACAGAACTCGCGTCGCGTTTTACTAGAAGTACTAGAGAATTTATTAAAATTACTTCACCCAATTATTCCATTCCTTACTGAAGAAGCCTGGCAGCCAATCGCCAAAGAATTAAAGCTACCGGGCGACAGCATTTCTACGCAAGATTTTCCAAGAAGTAATAACGATTATGTAGATGTAGAAAGCTTGCAAGAACTAGAGTGGTCAAAAGAATTTATCAATGGCATTCGAAAAATACGCTCCGAAATGGACATCGCACCTGGTAAGCCATTAAACATTTTGTTGCAAAACTGGTCAGCACAAGACCAAAGCTATTTCGAGAATAGCCAACAATATATTTATTCTCTGGCGAAAGTTGAAGACATTAAATGGTTGGCAGATGACTCTGCGCCTGAATGCGCCACCGCACTTGTTGGTGAAATGAAAATCCTCATCCCTCTAGCAGGATTAATTGACAAAGAAGCAGAAAGTGCAAGGCTTGAAAAAGAGATTAATAAATTAAAATCTAATCTCGAAAAAAGCTCGACAAAATTAAATAATCCTAATTTTGCTGATAAAGCACCAGCAGATGTTGTAAAGAAAGAACGTGAGCGCGTAGCCGAAATGCAAACCTCATTACAACAACTTAAAGAACAAGCAAATAAAATCAACGACCTATAGGCTTGTGAAAACTATAGACTGCAAGTCTGCCACAAGGAATAACATAACAAGGAGCATTAGAAGTAAATATGAGCGATCCAGCTAAACAAGAAAAAAAACTCTTCATGACCCGTTTAATGACACCAGACATGGCTAACTTTTCCGGCAATGTACATGGCGGCACCATTCTTAAACTTTTAGATGAGGCTGCATTTTCTTGCGCATCGCGCTATTGCAAATCCTATGTCATGACCGCCGCCTTAGACCATGTTGAGTTCAAATCGCCCATTACGGTTGGCGACCTTGTAACCTTTAAGTGCAATATTAATTATGTCGGTCGCAGTTCTATGGAAGTGGGTATACGAGTCGAAGGTGAAAAAATTATAGAAAAATCAAAATATCATGCCATCTCATGCTATTTCACCATGATCTCTGTCAATGAAAATAGTGTGCCCCAACAAGCACCAACATTGCAGATTGAATCAGAAACCGAACAAAAACTTTTTGATGCAGGAGAAATGCGCCGAGAAATGCGCAAGGAAACTAAACAAAAAAACCTTCAGCTTCATGTTGGGATAGATACTTTAGTGGCATAGGTCTGGTTAGTTTTTTCAAAAAATTGTTCGCCTAACTAGAATGCGAATCTTCTCTTGATCAAATTCTATAACATCGCCTGATACTATTTTCTTTCGCTTTCTAGTTTCAGTTATCCCGTTAACCAAAACCAGACCTTCAGCAATCACAGCTTTAGCTACGCCACCACTGGTGGCCATACCTTCGAATTTGAGAATTTTATAAAGCTCAATAGGCTCATGAGATATTTCAACTATTCTCATTATAAGAACCGTATTTTAACTACATTACTGAACTGGCTTCACACTTCGTATTGAAACCGACATGAGAGATGAATCGCTTATAAAATAAGCTTCATCTTGTATTGATACTTAACGCAACAGCTAGACAACGATTTTAAACGCTGCCTGGCTGTTGTGATAATTTACTGAGGGTAAACTGCGTTAAGTAGTAGAACTAATTAAATAGCTTTTACTTTATTAGCGCATGGTCCTTTCTGACCTTCGCCTACTTCGTATTCTACTTTTTGTCCGTCATTGAGTGTTGCATAGTCGCCGCCACTTTGAATTTCAGAATGGTGTACAAACAAATCTTTTCCGCCGTCTTCTGGAGTGATGAAGCCAAAACCTTTATCTGCATTGAACCATTTTACTGTACCGTTACTCATATTGTATTTCCTAATTTAATGAATCTTAATTGAATCTTAATTTAATCGAGGCTTACTGCTTTTGAACAGACTTAGCTATTCACTACCGTGACGTCTCAATAACCACACATGCTAATCATTTTCTAACCATAACGCCAATAAAAAAGAGATTTCTGGCCTTTTTATCAATAAATATCTCAAAATCTATATCATTTAGAGGTAGATTCTTGCCCACAACTCCAACAAATATTGAATTGCCCCTCTATCTCTTCCCCACAGCCTAGGCATTTCCAGGCCTGCGGATTGGCTTTAATCGACTGCATAAATTCATCCACAATTCTTTTTGCAGGGCCATTATCGTCTTTATCTACCACCCATAATTCAGGCCAGACTTCTGTAGGTGGAAGTTCGCCCACACCACCCGATAGATGTTCGTTTTTAATGATAGAGGCAATCCCCTTCTCTTTGAGGAGTTCTTTTATCTGGTAAATAAAGATTGGATTTGGCTCGCTATAGACGCGCTTCATTCACGCAGTATAACAAAGACCTAATAGAAATTTTTAGTTGAAGCTTGTTAAAGAAAATATATCAGAAAAATACAATTAACGAAGTTTTAAGGTATAGCTTTTTTGCTTTCACCAGTTTTAGAGCAGACAGCAACAATTGTTACTTCACTATGCTCGCTAGGAATGCCAATCCCTAAGCGTAAATGGTTGTTCTTTAACATGTGGATGATGAAGCTTGCGCTCACCAATCAATTCTCCATCAGCAGAGTATATGTGCCATGCGTTTGCATAATGCTCCCAACCTTCATCACTATACTCTAAAGTAACGGAGATATTATATTTCTGTGCAGAGGTCTTTTCAGACTCGACCTTAACTATTTCCGCATCACTTGCAAGACATACAGTCGAAAATATTACCGACAATAATAGAATTAAAACTCGCATAATGACTTCCCAATTATTCTTTAGCAAAAATCTGACTCATGTCTTTAAAGGACTTGAATTCAAGATAATTATTGCTTGGATCTTGAATAAACATAGTTGCCTGTTCACCGACCTGCCCTTTAAAACGGATACATGGCTCGATATGGAATTTGAGTCCTTCGCGCTTAAGACGTTCCGCTAAATGCTCCCATTCACCCCAATTTAAAACAATACCAAAATGTCTAACGGGAACATCATGCTCATCTACCGGATTGGATGGTGTAAACATATCTTCATGGTCATACAGATGTGCACTGAGTTGATGACCATGAAAATTAAAGTCTATCCAGCGCTTACCTTCACGTCCAACCACACAACCAAGAAGATCAACATAAAACACACGGGTTTTCTCAATATCATAGACTGGGAATGCCAAATGAAAAACAGATGTTGCCATAGTTAAAACACCATTTTGTTTTTTGGTTTATCTGCCACATTGTCACGCAAATAAACAGGCAAAGCTTCAACAGCTGCAACACTTTTGCCTTGCTTAAAATATACTTTAGCTAATTTTGCCACATACTCAGCTTGAGGGAATACTTCGCTATTAAATGATATTTTTTTGCCTAATGTTTCTTGCAGATTTTCTGCATAAGCTCCCCAACCTGAACCTACTCCATAACAATCATCATCTACATCGGCTTCTACGAGATTGGCCGACGTGACTTTTTCTTCGCCCACCAATTCCATGAAGTTATAAATGTCCATTTCATTTTTATTTAGAGCATACAAGCCATAATATATTTCTTGCATGCGAGCATCGATGCATGACAGTACTTGAGTCGTATGTTGAGTCTCAAAAGCTGCTTGCGCAAGAGAGGCTAAAGATGAAACGGGAACTACAGGCAGATCTTGCCCTAAAGCGATCCCTTGGGTAACGCTAGCGGCTAAACGCACACCAGTAAAAGCACCTGGCCCTCTTCCAAAAGCTATTGCATCTAATTGCGAAAGACTGGTTTGACCTTGCGCTAGCACTTGCTCACACATTGGCAAAATAATTTCATTATGTCGTCTGGGCGCAATTTCACTTAGGCAAATTACTTCATCATTTACCAGCAAGGCAGCTGAGCATGACTCTGTTGCCGTCTCAATGGCTAACAGTTTCATACTCAGATTCACGTAGTTCTAAAAAGTTTATCGCATCATCAAGATTTGAAGTACGCAACATATTCGGCAAACTATTAATGAACGTCTTCCCATAAGGCTTGGTAAGCATCCTAGGGTCACAAATAACCACTACACCATAATCTTCTTCATCTCGTATTAAACGGCCTACACCTTGCTTAAGGGAGATCACAGCTTGGGGGAGCTGGTATTTCATAAAAGGGTTCTCGCCGGTTTGTCGTAGTGCCTGTAAACGCCCACTGAGCACTGGGTCATCTGGTGCAGCAAACGGTAATTTATCGATCACAACACAACTCAAGGCGTTACCACGAATATCTACCCCCTCCCAAAAACTGCTAGTGCCCAACAACACCGCATGATCCGTTTTTGAAAATATCGATAGCAGCTCTCGGCGTGGTGAATCACCTTGAACCAACAAAGTGAAATCATCATGATCAGCAAGATAGTTAGCCGCTATACGCAATGCTCTATGACTGGTGAACAATAAAAAGGTGCGCCCTCGGTTCGCTTCTAAGATAGGCAGCACCGCATCGATGACCTTATGAGTATAGTTTTTATCATTTGGCTCTACACCAATCACTGGTAAATATAAGCGTGTATTGTTCTGATAATCATACGGACTGTCTAACATTGAGGTTTCAGCATCTAATAAACCCAGCTGTTGCTGGAAATGATCAAACTTTGTATTCACAGTCAATGTTGCAGAAGTGAATATCCAACTACATTTATATTGTTGCATGAATTTTTGAAATGCATCCGCCACAACGAGCGGCGTGCTATGCAATTTAAATCCTCGGTCAAAACACTCTAACCAATTTATTCTTTCATCATTACCTTCTGAAATTAGATATAGACCTTGCTCAATACGCTCACAACGTTCGAGACACTTTGTCATCACTTTGCCACGATCACCCAACGGGGAAATCACTTCATAAAGCTCATGCACTGCTTTACATAGCTGATCAAATTGATCTTCAATTTTTGAAACAGAAATTATTTGATGCCAAGGAAAGCGGCCATTTTTACCTGATAATGCAAGCTGAAAATCCGCTACTGCTTTCTGCAGCGTATCTACTGCTGACTGCACTTCTTTAGCTTCAGGCGCCTCTTCAATTTTCCCAGCAAGAACATCATTCGCCAGATCATTCATTTGCCGACTACTTGTCGAGGTCGCAAGAAATGTACTTGCCAGTTCGGGTAATTGATGTGCCTCATCGAAAATTACAGCATTAGCGCTAGGCAAAAGTTCACCAAAACCTTCCATCTTTAATGCCAAGTCTGCAAAAAATAGATGGTGATTAATAATAACTACATCAGCCTGCTGTGCTTTTTGTCGAGCTTTAATAACATGGCATTTATCGTAACTTGGGCATTCCGCTCCCAGACAGTTATCAATAGTTGAAGTGACGTTAGGCCACACCATATCGTTTTCATAAATCGCAGTAACTTCTGCAATCTCACCTGTCTTAGTAAATTGAGACCACTCTTTAATAATATTAATTTTCTTAGCTAACTGTCGATTATGCATTTGAGCACTAGGTGCATTATGTTCCAACCTATGCAAACAAAGATAGTTTGAACGCCCTTTTAATAATGCGGTTTTAACCGGCAACTTTAGGATTTTTAGAATAGTAGGCAGATCTTTAAAATATAATTGATCTTGCAAATGTTTAGTGCCCGTGGAAATCACGACTTTCTGCTTAGAAAGTAATACAGGTATCAAATAGGCAAACGTTTTACCAACCCCTGTACCTGCTTCAACAATTAACTGGCTGAAATTTTTCAATGCAGCTTCTACTGCATTACTCATCGATTGCTGCTGCGGTCGGTAACGAAAGCTTTCTAAATGCTCAGATAGCAAACCATCTTCACTGAATATGCTATCACTGAAATTTTCAACACTCTTTGCTTCTTCATCAAGCGACATATTCAGGGTTTACTAAACAATGTGACGGTTACATATGCAGCCAGACCTTCACCGCGACCCACAAAACCCATACCTTCATTAGTAGTTGCTTTAATATTCACATCATCTAATGCAACATTAAGCAAATCACATACATTCTTTTGCATCAGAGGAATATGTGCTGCTAGTTTGGGCTTTTCTAAAATAACCGTACTATCAACATTCCCAATTGCATAGTTTTTCTTACTCAGCTCGAGCATCACATGCTTAACCAAAGCACTGCTATCAATATCTTTATATTTTGGGTCATTATCGGGAAAATGTTTGCCAATATCCCCCATCGCTGCTGCGCCCAGCAAAGCATCACACAAAGCATGCAGCAAAACATCGCCATCTGAGTGAGCATCTAAACCTTTATCAAACGCTATTTTTATACCGCCCACGATAATATAGTCGCCATCATTAAATCGATGCGAGTCGTATCCGAATCCGATCCTTACAGTCATATGCTGAATGATTATTGATTAATGATTTTAAATATCGCCGTTGCCAGCTCTAAGTCTTCAGCATGAGTGATTTTAATATTATCACTTTGCCCTTTAACTAGTTTAACTTGCAAACCTAAATGCTCAACAGCAGAAGCCTCATCGGTAACTTTTATATCTTTTTTGCTGCAGTGCGCTAACGCTTTCTTTAAGGTGTTAAAGCGAAACATTTGTGGAGTGTATGCTCTCCATACATTCTCGCGATCTAATGTTTTACTTACTACATTACTAGACTCAGCATTCTTCTCACCCATCTTCAGGGTATCACTCATAGGTGAAGCAAGAATTCCACCCACCTCGTCTTGCTCAAGCTCTTTCATCAGCAATTCTAAATCTGCAAGACGCAAACAAGGACGCGCTGCATCATGCACTAAAACAAAGTCACGATCTTCGGCAGGAGTATTTTCCAAGTATTGCATTGCGTTATGAACTGACTCAGCTCTTGAATTACCGCCTACTACTGTATGAATTTTTTCATTTTTCGTAACGTTTAAATTATTCCAATATTGGTCATTGGCATGTAATGCAACAATTACGCCTGAAATGTTAGGGTGCTGTAAAAAATTACTTAGTGAAGCTTCAATGACAGTGGTATTAGCTAAAGGAAGATATTGTTTAGGAACGGCTGCTCCCATTCGTTGACTAATGCCTGCTGCAGGAATGATCACCCAGTACCGTAATGCCGCCATCACTGCCCCATCATTGATTAGGGGATTCTTTAGATTCACCTTCTACTATATGAATAAAAGTTTCATCTTTTTTGATCATGCCCAATTCACTTCTAGCACGCTCTTCTATCGC
>CAXMUG010000091.1:0-5880 GCA_964196535.1 uncultured Mycobacterium sp.
ATGACCCCATAGAGATCACCCATTTTGGATCGGCCATTTGGTCATAGACTTTGCGTAATGCTGGTGCCATCTTATTTACTAATGTTCCAGCCACAATCATTACATCGGATTGCCTTGGGCTAGGTCGAAACATGACTCCAAAACGGTCAAGATCATATCTTGCTGCACCAGCGTGCATCATTTCAACTGCACAACAAGCCAAACCAAATGTCATCGGCCACATTGAACCCGTACGCGCCCAATTAATTAAATCGTCAAGCTTAGTCGTCGCAAAACCTTTATCATGAAATCCCTGATCATGAAAACTTTGTTCTAATGGGCTCATAGGAGTACTAACTGAAGAGTTTATTTTAGCCATAGCAAACCTTTTTATTTCTTAATTGGTTTTAATCCCAATCAAGCGCACCCTTTTTCCATTCGTAGACAAAACCGATAGTAAGAATGACTAAGAAAATTGTCATTGAAACAAAACCTATCAAACCAACTTCACGTATTGATACAGCCCAAGGGAATAGAAAAGCAATTTCCAAATCAAAAATGATAAACAAGATAGCAACTAAGTAATAACGCACATCAAATTGCATGCGTGCATCTTCAAACGCTTCAAACCCACACTCATAAGGTGAATCTTTAGCATCGTCTTTTACATTTGGGCCTAAACCAATACGAGCTAAACCCAAAAACATTATGATCCCACCAAAAACCGTGGCTATAGCAATAAATATTAAAACCGGAAGGTAGTTTTCAATCATAATAATTTCTCAAGCAGACCAAGTCGCACCCACTAACGAAAAATGTCCTTACACGTTTCATATGACCTATTTCCTCGTAGCCTAAAACAGAAGACTACAATTAATTTATCTTTTTTATTTTTGGTATTGGTCTAAATTTCACTGCGGCTAATTGCACAGTATATCTTGTCAGAATACCTGAGTATTCAAGTGCATACATAATTATATCGTGCGACGTAAGCTAGACAGGACTTAGCTTGTTCATTTTGTGTGCAAGACTCATTTCTCACAAACTTGAATCGCTCCGCAATGCTCAATCTGCAATTAGTACCCAATCGCAAGAGTGGTGCCGATGGCCGGACTCGAACCGGCACGAGGTTGCCCCCACTAGCCCCTCAAGCTAGCGCGTCTACCAATTCCGCCACATCGGCTGCATGCAAAGACCATTTTATCCTAAGGTATTCTTACAAGGATGTTTTTTCGCTGATAGCGATATAAAACAGGATAATCCCAACTCTATAAATACCCAAATTGGCTTAAAACAAGAAGGAGTTAGATCGACTAACTACAATATAGACAACAATTATAGATCATGGGATCATGACTCAAACAACAGTTAACAACCATGATTACAAATTATTTGAATTTAGGGAGAACAAAAAATGGATAAAAAAGACGAATATAAATCTTTCGATATGATCGCACTCGCTGTAGGCGCTGTGATTGTTGTATATGCGCTTGTGATGGCATTCGTATTTCCATAAGCATTTACCATCAAGGTTATTTTTCTAAAATTAGAAAAATAACCTTGATAGCCTTACTCTGGAACGTCATCTGGCATCACATTAACCAGAGCGCTTTTAACCTCTTCTTTGATTGAATCCATGCTGTCTTGAGCTTAGTTTACCGAATCCTTCATGGCAGCATCGTCTTGAGTTTCCGCAGGCATATCATCTTCAGTACCCATATCTTGATCTGGAAGATCAGAGCTCGGCATTTCGTCTTCGGCTGAAGGAACATCAGCGGATCCTGACTCCTGCATACTTTCTACTTCTGGGATATCTGTAACGGTTGTATTTATTTCTGTCTGTTCAACATTATCGATCACACTTTCAGCAACAGGACGATTACTTGCTAAGTATGCAAGCGCCAAACTATTTACGAAAAATATTGTAGCAAGCACCGCAGTTACGCGCGTCAAGAACGAAGCAGAACCCTGCGAACCAAAAACTGTTCCCGAGGCGCCACTACCAAACGCTGCTCCAACATCAGCACCTTTGCCATGCTGAATAAGTATTAATCCAATTATGCCAATTGCAAGCAACACATCGATGGCAACCAAGATACTATATAAAGTATTCATGTATTAAAATTATCGTTATTAAAAATTTGTTTAGTTTGTAACTTATGAAACTGCCTTAATTTGCGGCAAGCGCAATGCCAATAAAATCATCAGCCTTAAGTGCAGCTCCACCAATTAAGCCGCCATCAATATCAGGTTGCTGTAATAATTCCTGCGCATTGTCAGGCTTCATGCTGCCACCATAAAGAATTCGAATATTCGCCGCAATATCTTTGTTTTGCGCACCCAAAGTGAGTCGGATCACCTCATGAACTTCTTGCGCTTGCGCAGGTGTCGCAACTTGACCTGTACCTATTGCCCAAACCGGCTCATAAGCAATAACTGCATTCCTAAATGCTTCTATACCAAACAGATCAAGTACAACATTAATCTGTTTAAAGATAACAACTTCCGTATGCCCTTCTTCACGATCTTGCAGTGTTTCACCAACACACAGTATGGGGGTTAAGCTATTTTTTATAACATGCGCAAACTTAGTAGCAACCATATCATTTGTATCTCCATATATATGCCGACGCTCAGAATGACCAATGATGATGTACTTACAAGCAAATTCTTTCACCATTGCCGCCGCAATCTCTCCAGTATAGGCGCCACTTTCTTGATTCGAACAATCTTGGGCACCAAGTGATATATCGGTGCCCTCTAATAATTTCTGCACATGAGATAAATAGATATAAGGTGGGCACACAGCGAGCTCTGCATTCTTCACTGAAGGCAATAGCTCTTGAATACCCGAAATCAACTCCGAAATGCTATTCAGCGAGCCATTTAACTTCCAGTTTCCTGCTACCAGTGGTTGACGCATATATAAGGGTCTATTGTCAGAATATAAAGGCGCGCAGCTTACCGATGCCGGGCGCTTTAGGCAAATACTATATTTTGCTCAATACCAGATTTATCGAAGAGGTTGGATTTACTATGCTGATTAGCTTAACAAGCCGCGCTAACGCTGTCCGCAATCTGCTGGGCCAATTGCTGAACTTTAGGTGCATCTTCACCTTCAACCATCACCCGTACCAGTGGTTCAGTCCCAGAAGGTCGAAGCAGCACTCTTCCTGAATCAGCAAGGTCGGATTCCGCATCCTTTACGGCTTGTTGAATTTGCGGTGTATTTTCCAGATCAATCTTAGTTTTAATCGGTACATTAATAAGTATCTGTGGATATTTACTCATCCCTGATTTGGCATCACGCAAGCTGAGTTGCTGATTCACCAATACTTGCAATACTTGCAGAGCAGAAATAATCGCATCTCCCGTAGTGGTTCTATCCAAACATATAATATGTCCGGATGATTCTCCGCCAAGCAACCATGAACGCTCCTTAAGCATTTCCATGACATAGCGATCACCTACCGCAGCGCGTCCAAACTCAATATTTTGTGCACGTAATGCATGCTCAAGCCCTAAATTGCTCATTAATGTTCCAACCACACCGCCTTGCAAAAGATCTTCACTTTTACGCGCTTGTGCAATGATATATAAAAGTTCATCACCATCTACAATAGCACCGGTATCATCTACCATAATCAAACGATCGCCATCACCATCAATTGCAATCCCTAAATCTGCATGATGCTCAATAACGGCCATGCGCAATTCTTCTGGATCCGTTGCGCCACATTTTTCATTGATATTCAAACCATTTGGTTTAGACGAAAGACTAATGACTTCCGCACCTAATTCTGAAAATACATTTGGCGCAATATGATAAGTAGCACCGTGTGCACAATCGACCACTAACTTTAAACCATTTAATTTAATACGCGTTGGAATAGTACTTTTGCAAAATTCGATATAACGACCTGCAGCATCGGTAATACGCTCAACTTTACCCAGCTTATCAGAAGCAACAACTTCTAACGGTTGCTCAAGTTGGTTTTCAATTTCCAATTCAATTGAGTCAGGAAGTTTTTTACCATCTGAGGAAAAAAACTTAACACCATTATCATAATAAGGATTATGTGATGCACTTATTACAATTCCAGCTGCTGCACGCAGGGTGCGAGTTAAATACGCAACCGCAGGAGTAGGCATAGGACCTAATAAACGTGCATTTACACCTGCAGCAGAAAGACCTGCCTCTAACACCGACTCAAACATATAGCCGGAAATCCGCGTGTCTTTACCAATTAAAACTAAATTATTATTTTCGCTACATAAAACTCGGCCCACAGCCCAACCCAGTTTTAATACAAACTCAGGCGTCATCGCCCCATCGCCTACACGACCACGAATTCCATCGGTACCAAAATATTTTCGTTCCATAAAGACTAAAGCCAACTCATTATTTAATAGTAGATTTTATAGCCTATTGCACAAAAAAAGTACGTTGATTTGCTAGCAAAACGATAAAATCACGCATTTGCGTGATTGTAATGGCGTTTCTTTTAAGATTAATTTGAAGATATTCAAGAAGCGACAAGATTGTGCCGCTTCTTGTAATGAGGACTACTAGTGTTCGCCTGCCGGCCCACCTATTGGACCTGAACCTTTAGATGCGTCATCTTGAGAAGTAGGCGCAGCGCTACCTGAATCTGGCTTATCATCATCCATCCAATCTTTTGGAGGACTAGGCTCTTTACCTTCCATGATTTCATCAATTTGATCTTTATCGATAGTTTCATATTTCATCAATGCTTTTGCCATTCCATGCAACTTATCCATATTTTCATTAAGAATTTTTTCTGCACGCTCATAATTAGTATCAATGATACGTCTGATCTCAACGTCAATTGAATTTGCAGTATCATCTGAAACAGATTTGTGCTGCGTTACGGAATGGCCTAAGAAAACTTCACCGTCATCTTCGCCATAAGAGAGTGGGCCCATTTTCTCAGACAAGCCCCATCTAGTTACCATAGCGCGTGCTAGCTCAGTTGCACGTTCTATATCATTAGATGCACCGGTAGTTACGCGGTCAGCCCCTAATGTAATTTCTTCTGCAATACGCCCACCAAACAAAGTCGAAATTTGACTTTCTAAACGCTGTTTACTGTGGCTATAACGATCTTCTTCTGGCAAAAACATGGTTACACCTAGCGCACGTCCGCGAGGAATAATCGTAACCTTATACACTGGATCATGATCAGGAACTAAACGACCCACAATGGCATGACCAGACTCATGATAGGCAGTGTTCTGCTTTTCTGCTTCGTCCATAACCATGGACTTACGTTCCGCACCCATAAGGATCTTGTCTTTAGCTTTTTCAAACTCCTCCATGTCCACTGTGCGTTTGTTAGCACGCGCTGCAAACAGAGCAGCCTCGTTTACTAAATTTGCTAAATCCGCACCTGAAAAACCCGGTGTGCCGCGTGCAATATAATCTGGACGAACATCTTTACCCATAGGAACTTTGCGCATATGCACTTTAAGAATTTGTTCTCGACCGCGAATATCTGGAAGCGGAACGGTAACTTGACGATCAAAACGACCTGGACGAAGTAACGCAGGATCTAACACATCAGGGCGGTTGGTTGCTGCAATAACGATTACACCTTCGTTACCGTCAAAACCATCCATCTCAACCAGTAATTGGTTAAGTGTTTGTTCACGTTCATCGTGACCACCACCAAGACCTGCACCACGATGTCGACCTACTGCATCGATTTCATCAATAAAGATAATACATGGTGAATGCTTCTTCGCTTGAGCAAACATATCGCGTACACGCGATGCACCCACACCGACAAACATTTCCACAAAGTCAGAACCTGAAATAGTAAAGAAAGGAACTTTGGCTTCACCAGCTATCGCTTTCGCTAATAACGTTTTACCGGTTCC
>CAXMUG010000092.1:0-11705 GCA_964196535.1 uncultured Mycobacterium sp.
CAATATGATGATCAAATAATTCAATGTTATTTTTTTCGTAGGCATTTTTAATCAGTGCATTTTCAATTGCCCAGCCTGTGGCGTCTGCAGAGTGTACGACTCGTCGATGGGTGTGCCCCCCTTCGCGAGTGAGGTGTAAATATTTTTTCCCATCCCGCCTGGTTTCATAGGTAAACTCGACCCCTAGTTCTTGAAGCCAGGTGATCATTTCCTTGCCATGAGAGACGGTGTGCAATACTGCATCTTTATCGCAAAGCCCGGCTCCAGTATCCATGGTATCTTCCACATGCTGCTCAATAGAATCCTCATTATCCATCACAGCAGAGATACCACCTTGTGCCCATGCAGTGCTGCCATCATCCAGTGGACCTTTCGAGATCACGGCTATACGGAAGTCGCTTTGCAGGCGTAAAGCCAGGCTCAGCCCAGCTGCACCACTACCGATAATTAAGATGTCAAAATCATGCATATATAACGATTAAATCCGCGCTTTCTTCTTATTTCTGGGCTACTTTTTGTCCTGGTAGAGTACATTGTGGCATAGAAGGGTGATCTGGTTAACAAAACTACACTACTTAGCGGTAGAATCCCTTCCTGAGTGGGGATGTAGAACTCTTCACCAATAACATTGTCATACAGTAGCAACCCAATACATAAGGTTGCACTTACAGGAGTTTGGCCCTAATGGGCGAGAATAATAACGATAAGGAGCTCGTAAAGAGGGCTCAGAAAGGGGATAAGGTAGCGTTCGATGCGCTGGTGACCAAGTACCATCTGAAGGTGGTTAACTTGGCGACGCGCTTCGTTAAGGATAGTGACGATGCTCAAGATGTAGCGCAGGAAGCTTTTATAAAAGCCTATCGTGGTTTAAAAAACTTTCGCGGTGATAGTGCTTTTTATACCTGGCTGTATAGGATTGCGATAAATTCTGCTAAGAACTATCTGGTGTCGCAAAGCCGTAAGACACCTGCCTATGCAGTAGACATAGATGATGCTGAGCATATTGAGTCAGCAACTGCGTTGAAAGAGTACGATACGCCGGAGGGCAATATGCTGACCAGCGAAATTGAAGAGACAGTCTATCGAGCAATAAAAGAATTGCCTGAGGACTTGAAGACTGCAATTACGCTACGTGAGTTAGAAGGAATGACTTATGATGAAATTGCATTAGTGATGGAATGTCCAATAGGAACGGTTAGATCAAGGATATTTCGCGCACGTGAAGCAATAGATAAACATCTTAGGCCACTATTGAGCTAATTAGACTGAGTAAACAGCTTAGACTAAATATGGAACGAATATTATGAAGGAAACAGATCAAGAGTTACTCTCAAGAATTTTAGATGAAGATGTGTCTGAATTTGAAACACAACGCATCTTAAAAGAAATGCAGTCAGACGATGAGCTCCGCATGAAGCTGCATCGTTATAATTTGATTGGGCACGCTATGCGTAGTGACCTACCTAATCAAATTGACCAAAACTTTGTTCAGAATGTTATGAGCAAGTTGACTGACGAAGATATGGCCGAACCAGAGCTTAATGAAGTTATTAAGCCAATCAAGAATGTTCTTGAAAAAGATTCAAGTCGATTTAAAACTGCGATTGGTTTAGCTATAGCTGCCTCAGTTGCGGTAGTTTCATTTGTATCGTTTCAAAACTATGTGCAAACCAAAAATGAGATCACTCCTGCTGCAGTAGTTGCAGATCGTGTAGTTGAAGAGAGTGATATCCAGCGTGTTAGCAGTGAAGATTTGCAAAACTTTATTTCTAATCCTGAAGCTGCAGCAAGTTTCAATAGTTACATTATGAATCATGCTGAGTATGCATCTCCACGTGTATCTGTTCCACATGTACGAATTGTTGGATACGATAAAGACGAGTTAGATACAAGCAATTAAGTTGCCAATGATGTTACAAAGACTGCTCATAATTCAATTTATTACGTGCAGCCTTTTTGCTGTATCCCTTAGTGCCTCAGCTGATGTGGATGATATGCAACAGCTGCTCAGCAAAATGAATCAAACGCTGGAGAGAGGAAGCTACGAAGGCACTTTTGTTTTTATGCACAACGACAATGTCGAGACCATGAGTATTGTGCATGGTTATTCAGATAATGGTGTGCGTGAGAAACTCGTTTCACTGACTGGTGATGCGCGCGAAGTGATTCGTGACCAAGATGTACTAACCTGTATTTGGCCGCGTGATAAATTAGTGGTAATTGAAACAGCAGGTGAGGCACATGGTTTGCCTTCATCCTTGCCAACCGATATCAGCGAATTAGCTTTTTACTATAAATTAACTGAAGTTGGCCAGGCGAGAATTGCGGGGCATGATTGCACAATTATTCGTTTTAAGCCGTTAGATGACCTTAGGTATGGCCATGAGCTTTGTATAGAGACTCAACAAGGTATGCTTTTAGAGTCAAAGACCTTTGATTCCAGTGGTAAAACAATCGAAAACATGATGTTTACTAGTTTCCGCATGCGCGAAACGGTGTCCGAAAAGTTATTTCAGCCAAGTGTGCATTTGAATGATTACACATGGAAAACTGCTAGTGTAGATCTAAATGGTGAGTTGCAGCCTGATCAGGCGTGGAAAATTGAAGAATTGCCTCCAGGGTTTTCACTACGAAGCGTGACGAGAAGATTGATGAGTGCGAGCAATAATCCTGTGCAGCATATGGTGCTAACTGATGGATTAGCCTCTATTTCTGTGTTTATCAGCAAGGCGGATGATCCAGAACAAATGTACAAAGGTGCGCATAAGCAAGGCGTGATCAATGCTTATGCTAGAGATCTTAACCAACATCAAATTACCGTAGTAGGCGAAGTTCCACAGGGTACAATAAAAATGATTGGCTCATCTATATCTTACACGCCTCTTAATTAAGTTAGTAAATAAAAAATAATATTTAGATTAAACTTTTTCAGTTTTCAAAGTGTCTAGATATCTTTAGTGCTTATACATGAGTATTTCCTCAAGTATGTAAGCAATAAAAAATAAAAATGAATCACAAAGTCAGAATGGAGTGTAGCGAATGAAGAATAGGAATGTTTTTATTGGTTTGTTAATAAGTTTCTTTATTTTAATTTGTACTGTCTCAACTAGCGTAGCAGCTCGCTATAATTTGCCTGATTTCACCGAGTTGGTAGAGGAGCATGCTGGCGCAGTGGTGAACATAAGTACTAGCAAGCAAACCGAGGTTAAAAGAGGCTTGCCGCCTGGTGCGGGTATCCCTGAGCTTCCTGAGGGCAGTCCATTCGGAGACTTTTTTGAAAAGTTTTTTGGTGAGCATGGCGGTAATGGTGGTGAGGAGTTTTTTAATTCGCGCTCATTGGGGTCAGGATTTATTATTTCTAATGATGGTTACGTGATAACAAATCATCATGTCGTTAAAGGCGCAGATGAAATTATTGTTAAATTAAGCGACCGAAGACAGTTAGTTGCTGAAATGGTAGGCAGTGATCCACGCAGTGATATCGCCTTGTTAAAGTTAGAAGGAACCAATTTCCCAAGTGTGCAACTTGGTGATTCAGATGCGGTAAAAGTTGGGCAGTGGGTGTTGGCGATTGGATCGCCGTTTGGTTTCGATGCATCGGTTACAGCAGGAATAGTTAGTGCGAAAGGTAGAAGTCTTCCAAGTGAAAACTATGTGCCTTTTATTCAAACGGATGTGGCGATAAATCCAGGCAATTCTGGCGGCCCACTATTTGATCTTGACGGAAATGTTGTAGGCATTAATTCACAAATTTATACCCGTTCAGGCGGCTACATGGGTTTGTCGTTTGCAATTCCAATTAAAGATGCAATGGATGTAGTTGAGCAATTAAAAACAAGCGGTTATGTGTCGCGAGGTTGGTTAGGAGTCTATATCCAAGAAGTCACGCGTGAGCTTGCTGAATCTTTTGGAATGGAAAAACCAACTGGGGCATTAGTAGCAAAAATCTTACCGGATAGTCCTGCTCAAGATACTGATATACAAGTTGGCGATATAATCCTTAGTTATGATGGTGAGGAGGTTAAGAACTCAGCATCATTACCACCTCTCGTAGGACGCACACGTGTCGGTGAGTCGGTCAAGTTGAAATTAATGCGCGATGGCAAAACAAAAAATATAAAATTAAAAATTGGTCAGTTGCCAGAAAAAGATCAATCACTAGCAAGTAAAGATGAACCTGAAGATGAAACAGAAGATACTGTATTTGGTTTAGTGATACGTTCATTAACAGATGAAGAGCTGGAGAGCCTTGAGCTGGAGAATGGTGGCTTACTCGTATTAGATGCTCAAAGTGGCGCTGCAAAAGCAGCAGGTATACGCAAAGGAGACGTTATTCAAATGATTAATGGTGAACCTGTAGAGTTAGTTGCAGCGTTTACAGAATTGATGAACGATCTTCCTGAAGGTAAATTCATATCTATTTTGGTTCAGCGCTCTCATGGACCTGAGTTTTTAGCAATGAGAATTCCTGAGAAGGAAGAGGTAGTTGACCCTAAGGAGATAAGCGCCAATTAATAATAGAGAATAATAGGAAAGGTTGGTAAAAATAAGCGATAATTACACCTGTTATTTAATCGTATGAAATTCACACAGGTCTTAAGGAAAACTCCTACACTAATCTATGGAGCGAATTCGCAACTTTTCTATCATTGCACATATTGATCACGGAAAATCTACTCTAGCAGATCGTTTTATTCAACACTGTGGTGGCTTGTCTGAGCGTGAGATGAGTGCACAAGTGTTAGATTCAATGGATTTAGAACGTGAGCGTGGCATCACCATTAAAGCTCAGAGCGTATCGCTCGACTACAAAGCAAAAGATGGTTATACCTATCAGCTAAATATAATTGATACTCCAGGTCATGTGGATTTTTCATATGAAGTTTCTCGTTCCCTTGCTGCTTGCGAAGGAGCTCTGTTGGTTGTAGATGCTTCTCAAGGAGTGGAAGCGCAAAGTGTTGCCAACTGCTATACCGCTATTGACCTAGGTTTAGAAATACTCCCAATATTAAATAAAATGGATTTAGATTCTGCTGATCCTGATCGCGTTTCTGAAGAAATAGAAGATGTTATTGGCATTGATGCAACCGATCCTTTGCTGGTTAGTGCAAAAACCGGTATTGGTGTTGAAGAGGCTCTTGAGTCGATTGTGCAACGTTTCCCTGCGCCAGTTGGTGAGGCAGATGCTCCGCTAAAAGCATTAATAGTAGATTCATGGTTTGATAGTTATGTAGGTGTTATTTCTTTAGTGCGAGTTATGCAAGGAGAAATTAAACCTAAGCAAAAGATAACTGCGATGTCCACGGGGCGTAGTCATCAAGTGGAGAAGGTAGGTGTATTCACGCCTAAACGTAAAGAGAGTGAAAATTTAAAGACAGGGCAGGTGGGCTACATTATTTGCGGAATTAAAGATATCACTGCAGCTAAAGTAGGTGATACTTTTACCGATACCTCTAATCCTGCTGAACAAGCACTAGGTGGTTTTAAAGAAGTACAGCCAAATGTATTTGCAGGAGTGTTTCCTGTTAACTCTGAAGATTACGAATCCTTTCGTGACGCATTAGATAAACTTAGTTTAAATGATTCGGCTTTTAGTTTTGAGCCAGAGTCATCGGAAGCGTTAGGTTTTGGATTTCGCTGTGGTTTTCTTGGAATGTTGCATATGGAGATCGTTCAAGAACGTCTTGAACGGGAGTATTCGCTAGACTTGATTACTACTGCACCAACTGTAATTTATGAGGTGCACACTACTGATGGGGTGGTGAAAAAAATCCATAATCCATCTGATTTACCAGAGATCGGGAAAATAAAAGAGATACATGAGCCTATTATTCATGCATCTATATTAGTGCCGCATGACTATGTAGGTAATGTGATTACATTATGTATCGAAAAGCGTGGTGTACAAAAGAGTCTCAATTACCATGGTAATCAAGTTGCCATTAATTTTGAGTTACCGTTAAGTGAAGTAGTGTTAGATTTTTTCGATCGACTTAAGTCTGTAAGTCGTGGCTATGCGTCATTTGATTACCATCATTCTAAATTTCAAGCTGCACCATTAGTTAAATTAGATACGCTAATTAATGGCGAACGTGTAGACGCTTTGTCACTTATTGTACATAAGGATCAAGCTGCTACATTTGGAAGAGATCTTGCGGTTAAAATGAAAGAAATTATTCCAAGACAAATGTACGATGTGGCGATTCAAGCGGCTATTGGTTCAAAAGTAATTGCCAGAACGACGACTAAAGCTTTACGCAAGAACGTCACAGCAAAATGTTACGGTGGTGATATTACAAGAAAGAAAAAATTGCTAGAAAAACAAAAAGCAGGTAAAAAGCGTATGAAAAAAATTGGTAGAGTTGAAATACCCCAAGAGGCATTTCTTGCGGTGTTGCGCGTAGAGAAATAGGTAATAATAGAAATTAATATAGTTACATGTGTGGCATGTTAAAAAGAATTTTATTTGTATTAGTAATCAGTTTGCATGCAACATCATGCTATGCAGACTACATGCGCGTTACGTTGCTGGGGACTGGTAGCCCACGTCCAAGTGTAGATCGGAATGGCCCCGCAATATTAGTCGAAGTGGGTGGAAAAATTTTACTTTTCGATTCAGGTCGAGGTGTAGTGCAACATTTGCAGCAACTCGATATTCGCATATCTGAAATTCAACAAATTTTTCTTACCCACCTTCATTCTGATCATATATCCGCGTTAGATGATGTCTGGCTAACAGGCTGGATATATCAACGACCGCAGCCATTAAATATCTATGGGCCAAAGGGTACAAAGTCATATATTGACCATTTACAACAAGCTTATTCATATGATGTGCAACTGCGAAATCAGCATTCGGGTTTAGGTCTTAATGCAGGAGTGGTCGTTACTAATGAAATAAAGCCAGGGGTGATTTATTCTGAAAACGGTATAAAAGTGACTGCGTTTCTAGTGGATCATAAACCTGTAGATCCAGCATACGGATATCGAATTGATTTTGGTGATCGTTCAGTGGTTATTTCAGGGGATACAAGCTACTCGCAAAGCCTTGTTGATCATTCAGCAGGAATTGATCTTTTGGTGCATGAAATTATGTCCGTTAAAGATGAAATACTGGAAAAAAACCCTCGATTACAAAACATACAACGCTATCATACAAATCCAAAGCAATTGTTAAAGGTGTTAAGTGCTGTGAAACCACGCACTGCAGTTCTAACTCATGTAATTTTGGTAGGAGTTTCTGAAGATAGTGTATTGCAGCAAGTAAGTGGTGAGTATGAGGGTGAGCTGTATATGGGCGAGGATCTTATGAGTATAGAAGTAGGTAGCAGTATAAAAGTGATACCATATTCAAAAAACCAATAACTATTTATATGCGGCTAGATTATTCAAAACCTTTGTTGATGGGAGTATTGAACGTTACCCCAGATAGCTTCTCTGACGGTGGAATGTATCCTTCATCTAAAGATGCAATTACACGTGGTTTAGAAATGGTTGAACAAGGCGCTGATATTATTGATATTGGTGGAGAGTCTACCCGACCCGGAGCTAAACGCGTTGATGCCACTGAGCAAAAAAGAAGAGTGCTGGATGTAATTGCCGGCTTGCGCAAAGAGCTGCCAGAGTATATTCACATTAGTATCGATACTACTTTGTCAGAAGTAGCAACAGCGGCTTTAGATTCAGGTGCTACCATGTTAAATGATGTGAGTGCAGGGCGTGAAGACGAGTCTCTACTAAAACTAGCCGCGAGCTCCAATGTGCCTATCTGCTTAATGCATATGCAGGGCGACCCCGGAACTATGCAAGATAATCCTAGTTACGAGAATGTAACGCGTGAAGTGTCTGCGTATTTGCTTGAGCGTGCGAAACATGCAGAAAGCTTAGGGGTTGATAAAGCAAACATCATTCTTGATCCAGGTATTGGTTTTGGTAAGCGAACTCAGCACAATCTAGAGTTGTTGCGAGACCTTAAGCTAATTGTAGACTTAGGCTACCCTGTTTTACTGGGTACCAGTCGCAAGCGTTTCATGGGTGAACTCGTGCATGAAGAAAATCCTAACAGAAGAATGCCCGCTACCTGTGCCACTTCAGCTCTAGGAGTTATAGCGGGAGTAAATATTTTTCGTGTTCATGATGTTTGGCAAAATCGCCAAGCTTTAGATGTAACCCAGGCTATTCACAACTGTTGATTTTCAAATCCTTTGGAGTACAACCCCATGTGCTCACATTTGTTGCACGAGGAGGCAGTCTGTTTGTGCTTGCATATGGGAGTGCCGCTTATGCGTCGAAGCCTGTAAGCCAAAACTCGTTTTTCAGTACAGCGAGTAATGATGAAGATCAGCTAATTGCTCACGCTTCAACGTCTAACAAGGCGGATGTATTCGGTGGTGAGGGTGTGCTGAAAGAAGATTTGATAAAAGTAACAACAAAAAAAATTATCCTGTGAGGTGTTTTAATACTAGGTAGTTTGTTATTACTATTTATGGCTTTCTTCATGTTAAAAAGTACATCTAAAAGTGAAGATAATTTTTAAGTTAAATAGAATTTTCAATTAATTTAATTTTATTTTTCTTGTTTAGCTTTTTGATTTCAGCTTCTCGTATACTGGCACTACTGCGCGTATGTCCATCTTCACTATAAATAACCTTATTTGGGTTATGAATATTAAAAAATTTTGCGCCCGAGCCATTTGCATGCTGCTCAAACCTTCTTTCAATATCGGTGGTTATGCCGGTGTAAAAAAAATGATCTTCGGTTTCAATGATGTACACATGCCAATCCATAATCTAAATTTAGATTGAATCCAACCATTTCTCAAGCGTTGACCATACGTTTTCTAGAATGATGGGCTGAGCTTCAGCGGTAGGGTGTAGTCTATCCGCTTGTAAGTATTCATCTTTCAATGCAATGCCTTCGAGTAAAAAAGGTACTAGCGGGATATCATACCCATTGGCTACATCAGAATAAACTTGGTGAAAAGCCTGTGTATATTTTTCTCCATAATTAGGCGGTAGTTTTATGCCTAAAAGTAATGATGTTCCTGAAACACTGCATTGTTTTACCATTTCCTCTAAGTTCTGTTGCATAAACGTGGTTGGTTGGCCGCGTAAGCCATTATTCGCTCCAAGCTCTATAATGCACAGTACAGGTTGATATTCCTCTATCAAGAGAGGCAGGCGTGCTAGCCCACCCGCAGTAGTTTCTCCGCTAACCGATGCATTGACTACATTCCATTGCTTGTCTTCGCTATAGTTGTCTATACGATTTCGCAGTAGATTGACCCAGCCACGTTCAATCTCAATGCCATGGGCAGCACTTAGGCTGTCGCCTAAAACTAAAATTGTATTGTCTTTGGCATGGCAAAGATTAAAAGCAGATAGGAAAGTAATAATTACAATACGGAGAAAAGTCATTTCAAATTCATCTGTTATTCGTTGTAGCCAAGTTAGCAAAAATGTCTCGACTGAAGAAGGGCCAATTTCAATTTTAGAAGAGGTTAATATTCAGGTTAATAAGGCAGAGAGTGTAGCCGTAATTGGCCAATCTGGTTCTGGTAAAACAACTTTGCTAAGCATTTTAGCAGGTCTTGATATTCCGACCACAGGAAGTATTGAATTGTTCCATCATAAGCTTGAAGAATTGAGCGAAGACGAACGTGCTGCGCTACGCAATCAATATGTAGGCTTCGTATTTCAAGCATTTCATTTATTGCCAGGGTTTACGGCATTAGAGAATGTAATGCTGCCACTAGAGATTAATGATGATGCACAGGCGAAAGAAAAAGCCATTTCATTGCTAGACCGAGTTGGTATGAGTCATCGCAATAATCATTTCCCAACGACATTATCAGGGGGTGAGCAACAACGTGTAGCGATTGCACGTGCATTTTCTACAACACCACCATTGTTATTAGCCGATGAACCTACTGGTAATTTAGATAGTAATACCGGATCTAAAATTATTGATCTATTGTTTGAGCTTAATCAAGAGCAAGGTACAGCATTGGTAATGGTAACTCACGATGAGTCACTAACTAAACGTTGTGATACATGTTTTCGCCTAGATCAAGGTAAATTGCAGCAAATCAATAGTGATGTTTACTTTCTATAATAATCTTCTGGTCAGGCAGTTGCGACAAAGCTCTATGCGGTTATTTTGCATAGCAGTAGCGATCGCTTGTGCAGTCACTTTCAGTATTACTTTGCTTGGAGATCGACTGGAGCAACTATTCAATAGTCAGGCTAAAGAAGTAATTGCAGCAGACCTAGTGCTTCAATCCACCACAGATTTAAGTGATGAGCAAAAAGAAATTATTGAAATATTTTCTTTACGTAATGCTAAAGCGCTCACTTTCCAAACGATGGCTAATTCCAGTGCTGGCGAGCAAGAAGATTTTTTATTATCGAGTGTTAAGGCGGTATCTAATGCTTACCCTTTGTTAGGTGAACTTCAGGTTTCTAATCAATTGTATGGAAAGCCTTATGCTATCCAAGAAGTGCCTAAGAAAGGTGAAGTTTGGGTAGAAGACCGAGTGCTAAACGAGTTGGGTCTAGAGTTAAACCAACAAATCAATATAGGTGAAGCATCTTTCAAAATTACTAAAATTTTAGTCTACGAGCCAGACCGAGGAAATAGTTTCTACAGTTTTACGCCCCGGATTATGATGAACTGGGATGATGTAGCGGCAACACAAATAGTACGTCCGGGTAGCCGTGTAAAATTCCGTTACCTTTTTGCAGGTGAAGAGTCAAAGTTGAATAATTTGCAACAAGCGCTTGCATCTAGTTTGCAGCTGAATCAGGAATTCATCACCATCGATGCCGCGAATCAAACACTTGCCAATACATTGAATCGCGCCTACCGGTTTTTACATATCACAGCACTTATTGCGGTACTGCTGGGTGCGGTCGCGGCTGCACTGGTAAGTTACCAATACGCAAATGAAATGACCTATCAATATGCACTATTACGCTGTTTAGGTCTGCAAGGTAAAAGGATGATTGCTGCAGTAGCGGTGCCATTTATAGTGTTTAGTTTGATCGCAATAATAATCGGTTTGATCATAGGTGGTGTAGCTCATATCTTTATATTAAGAAGTCTCGGCGATCTGATTCCTGAGACGTTACCTGCGGCGAGTATCAAACCATTCTTACTAAGTGCTTTTACTGCACTTGTGGTGGTTGTCAGCTTTGCATGGCCATTCTTAAATAAACTTTTAAAGACAGCCCCAAAATTACTGCTCAATCGTACAGAAACACAGCAGCAGCCTATTATTTTTACGGTTTTAGCGATGCTGCTTGGCTTGTCGGTAATTGTATACATTGGAACGCAAGAGGTGATGGTTAGTGTATATATTATCGCCGTGTTATTTATATTTGTCTTGCTTGCTTACTTTATAACTAGGTACTTCATAAGCTGGTACGCAAAACATAGTGAATCTAAAAGCGTATCAACTAAACTCACCGCTAGAAGTTTAAAGGCTAACCGTCGTATGGTAATCGTTCAAGTGATTGCAATTGCGATCACGTTTTTTTCGCTCGCACTAATATCTACTATTCGAGATGACTTGGTAGCCTCATGGCAATCTAAAGTGCCTGATAATGCGCCCAATATTTTCGCGATCAATTTATTTGAGAATGAAAAGCAGTCATTCCTTGATCAAGTCAAAGAGCAGGGCTTACAGCATAGTACGTTGTACCCAG
>CAXMUG010000093.1:0-3405 GCA_964196535.1 uncultured Mycobacterium sp.
AACCAAAATCATTAAATTAGACAAGCCAATTCCGATACATATTACTTATATGACCGCCTGGGCAGACGAGCAAGGCATCGTTAATTTTCGACCAGACATCTACAAACGAGATAGCCAAATAGCAAACAACTTGTATAATACTGCGCATTAAATAAAGTAGTATGTATACAAGGATACTTTGTGGATCAGCCTTCCGAGCTTTTCAATTCGACCAAATTAAATCGTCGTAGATTCTTAAAATGCTCAGCTGCCCTAGCTGCATCAAGCACTTTTCCTCATCTAATTCATGCAAATACTGATCTATCTTCAGAAAGAACATTAGAATTTTTAAATTTACACACTGATGAAACATTGCGATGTTGCTACTGGGCTGATGGCGAGTATGACACAAATAGTATGAGTGAAATAAACCATATTCTTCGTGATCATCGCGCAAATGAGGCCTATGAAATGGATGCAAGTTTGATCGATTTGCTACATGTATTGCATGCGACTACCGACTCAAAAGCACCTTTCCACATTATTTCAGCTTATCGATCCCCTCAAACCAATGAGAAATTGCGCCAAGAAAGTAATGGCGTGGCGAAGAGAAGCTTACATATGCAAGGCAAGGCTATTGATATTCGCCTACCCGATGTAGAGCTTAGACATTTGCGTGATGCGGCAATTTCACTTGAAGCTGGTGGTGTGGGTTTTTATGCAAATAGCAACTTTATCCATGTTGATATTGGAAAACCTCGCAGCTGGTAATCTTTACCTGTCTTAGTGGTCAACACTAAGATCACATTCTGCGCTTCTCTGTATAAATTCTGATGAAATATTTTCATCTAGTACTTCTATTTATAATGATTCTGTTTACGGCATTACAATGGAATGACATCGATGGACCTATTTGGATTTTTATCTACCTTGCAACCGCTCTGCTTGCGCTAATTACCTACAAACAAATATGCCTTGCTTGCACCATTGCGTGGACACTTATCATTATTCTATTAGGTAGTTTTATGTTGATAGCTGTAGTTCCAGGAATAGTAAATTTCTTGGAAGCCAACGCTTACACAGAAATATTTTTTGTCATGAATGACGATAAGCCCTATATTGAACTAATGCGGGAAGCATTAGGCCTTACAATAGTATTATTTTATTGTGTCAGTATATTAATACACACTTGCCTAAAGAAAAAACATAATAAATCCGAATGAGCATATTAGACGTACCATACGCTGCACCTAAAACTATTATATTTGATTGGCACGCAACCTTAGTAGACACTCATGATGCCATGTACTATGCCGTTGACGATGTGTTACCTAAACTTGAAGAACTTGGACTTGCCGATCAGCTCATTGATATCAAAGACAGCAAAACGATCGATGATGCAAAACTTATTAAATACGTAAGAGAACAACGCAAGCTGCATCCAAAAATCAAAGAAGCTCGTAAAATATCAAGAACAGATATTTTTGAAATTTTATTTGGAAATAATAAAGAAGCCAAAAAAAAAGCTCATCAAGCTTTCGACCATGCTTACCGCAACCATTTTGGAAAAGTATCCTCATTAGAGCCTAGATTCGAGCGCGTGCTTAGCGACCTCACAGCTATGGGCATTATTCTTGCCGTACTTACTAATAGAAAACGCGAGTTCATGGAAAAAGAAATTACCTGCGTAGATGGTCACGATTGGTCACACTTTTTTAATGCAGTAGTCTGTGGAGACGATGTTGAACATCGGAAACCTCATCCAGATTTAATTCTAAAAACACTAGAAGAATTAAATATCGAGCCAGGCTTACATGCATGGTATGTGGGAGACAGTACGACTGATATTATTTCTGCACGTGAAGCCAATGTAACTGCAATTTTCTACAATGGCGCTAACTGGGATCAGGATTGGATAGATAAAATCTTTCCAGGTACAACCAAACACCCTCACCAACCTGACTGTGTGGTACATAACAGCCTAGAACTTCTCGGGCTTGTGAAGAAATATTTAGATAACAATAGTATCATTGAGCATATATGATCAACTCGATCCAAAATACAATAGTATAAATATGACCTCTCAAAA
The DNA here is from genome assembly GCA_964196535.1 of uncultured Mycobacterium sp. Taxonomy (GTDB): domain Bacteria; phylum Pseudomonadota; class Gammaproteobacteria; order UBA4575; family UBA4575; genus JABDMD01. The sequence goes on from CAXMUG010000093.1 coordinate 2,069, forward strand.
TTCAGAAAGCGTTTTAATTAGTCAATCAGTTGCGATCTTAATTGATGGGAACAATATCGAACGTAGCATTCACAGTGAGACTGGTGACGAAAATTCCATGCTCAACTTCGACACTCTTATACCAAGATTGCTTGATAATCGCGGCTTAAGCAGGCTTGTGTATTTTCGTGAAGGCAAACAAATATCACAGAAACTTAAAGAACGATTACACGAGTTTTACCATGGCTCAGTCCGCCCTTGCCACAAAAGCGCAGATATTCCACTTTCTATTAAAGCCACTCAAGTGGCTAGTAAAGTAGATACCATAATTATCATGTCAGGAGATTCTGATTTTATTGAACTAGTTCGCCACCTTAAAGCCGAAGGCGTGCGAGTTGAGATTGCTGCAGTACCCAGCACTACCTCTAAACTACTAATCGAAGAAGCAGATCATTTTCACGCCCTCAACAAAGAATTTTGGTTTACTTTAGGCCCAAAAAGAAGCAAACGAAAAGCACCACAAAAAAAGAAGCCCAGTAGCTCTACAAAAAATAACTGAACTATTCTGGCTCACCCTGCCATAGCATTTCATATCCAATCTCGTAGGCTTCTTTTGCATAAGACCCTAGGGCTTCAAATTTCTCTTTAAATACAGAATCTGCATGGGATTTTTCATGCTGCTCAAACGAGTGCCAATAGGTCACAATTGCAATGTGATCCTGTGTCTGTTTTATTGAAGCAATAGAACCTTCATCCGACACAAAACCAGAAAATTTGTATACCTGACCGCCAATAAAGCCGCCTTTATCATCACCATATTTATTTTTTACAACATTACACATTTCGCCCAAAGCAAGTTGCACATCTTCATCAGATACGCCTTCTTTAAGTTTGACAACGTTGTATAACATGACGCATCCAAAGGGGATGCTAAGTGGATTAAACATCGAGATCTCCTAATTATTTACAATTATTAATTATATATAAGTCTATATGGCATTATTTTCATTATCTATAAATTGCTAATTTCATAGGCTTAGTAATCACATAGAGGTATGATTTTCACTCTATCTAACTATAAAAAAGTGAGTATAAAAAATGGGTTTATTTGATTTTGAAAAAGAATTCGGCAAAAAGTTGTTTGGTAAAGACGATGATGCCGCGGAAATATTTTCACAACATATTCAGGAATCCAATCCTGGCGTTAATCCATTTAGCAAGGCTGCAGTAGCTGCCCTCCCGCCGATAAATGGCTAGGCGATCTTAAAAACAAACCTGGCTTATGGAGTGAGTTTGTACCTGTAGCTTTTCATGTTGACTATTGGGACTTCCTTGGCTGGAAAGACAGTTTCTCTAAA
>CAXMUG010000094.1:0-3572 GCA_964196535.1 uncultured Mycobacterium sp.
TCAAATCAGTTAACTTGTCAGTACCTCAAAGTGTGCTGACCAGCGACATTACACGTTGAGAAGCCCAGAAGAAGGCAACTGACGCACATGTCGCAGCGACGGACCAACGCACAAGCTGCCATAAGAAATCGCTAAAATATCGAACGACCATAAAAATTAGCCACGTAATTAAAATAATTGAAATCTGCCCGATTTCTACACCAACATTAAACGCAAGCAAACTCTGCCATATATCTGGTGATGTTATTTGAAGAATGTTATGCAGCACAAAGGAAAATCCAAGGCCGTGCAGGAGACCAATTGCACTAGTGACTGCAACGATATTTTTCTCGCTACTGCTATGTTTAAAGCGTGGTACAACTGCAACGATTGCTACATAAATAATTGACAATGCGATGCTGGTTTCAACAGCAGGAACAAACCATGCACCAGAAGGTACAAAACCAAAAAACCCAGCAGACAATGTAAAGCTATGACCAATGGTGAATCCTGTAACGCGCCAAAATAGGATTCTTAATTGAGTTGCGCCAAGCACCAGACAAATAACGAAGAACACATGATCGAGTCCTCCAAGAATATGGCGTATGCCTTCTTTAACGAATGTTAAGAATGCCGAAAGTACTGATCTAGAAATCGAAATGGGTTCAGCAAGAAGTCCACGAGCGCGAAATACCTGCACCTTACCTGGACTATAATCCAGAATTAAATTCGCAGTATTTTCTTGATCAGGAAGACCAGGATCAAGGGAACTTGAAACGGAATATTTGTAAACTCGTGTACCACTTGGATAACGAAGAATAATATCTACAACCGCGTCGCCGACATAGACTGTATCTTCCGATGCTGGATAAGTTTGATTGTTAACAAAGGAAGCTTTTGCTTCTTCCAGTGTGGCAAATTCAGGTTGCGAGCCAACGCGATAAATACGCAGGTCCTTAATCATACCTTCTAGCGGTTTACCATCGAATTCAAATTTGAAACCAGCCATTGCAAATGAACCAAGGCCTAGTGGTTGTAAGCGTACTTGATCGAAATCAATATAGTGCACTAGCAAGCCTTCTTCCATTCGGTTATGAGTGTAGGGTGCGGGCTTGGGTAAACTACCATCCACGGATGGCCCAAGTTTATCGGCAACCAAATATGGCATCGGTAGGCGTAGATAAACTCTAAGCTCATCACGCAAATGCTCAACATGCAATATGCGAACATTGAGATTAAGAAGAAAATGTCCACTTACCGGTGCAACCACGCAAAGAAATAAAATGCTAATGACCACTAATTTCAAATTTGATGGGACTTTACGATTTGACATAATAAGTTGATGTGTGAAGTCGTCTCTAATTCACAGGCTTTACATCAAGTATAGTCAGACCAACGAGCTTCCAAACGCCTTTTACTTTGGCAAGTTCCATTAATGCTCTGTAACTAATTGTACGCTGATCGACATGACCCCAATGGCGTGCGTTTGCAAGCACGGTCCAATTCGCTAAGGTACGAAAACCATCTTTATTCTCAAGCGTGATTGTGTTCTCTAGCTTTAAATTCTTGATATTTTCAACACTAGCAATTCCTCCACTGGATACATCGATTGCAAAGGCACGTTTCAATTCAATAACGATGTCATTGAACTGACTATTGTCAACGATGACTTCAAGTGCATGATTTAATGATGCCGGCTCCTTTTCCAAGAAAGCATATCGCGCATGAGTCAGTATGCTAGTTGCAATTTGTATCGCGGCAGTTTCGGTTGGCAGACCAGGTATAGGGTTTTTGATGTGGATGACCGCAACACGCATCATAAGCACAGCTGCGAGAAGGCAAACTACGGATAACCCTCCCAAAACAATTGCTACACGTCTCTTAGAACCAAATGCTATAGCAGCCAACGCAAGGCATATAAACAAAAGTAAAAGCGATACGGCCGGTACAGGAAATGTGCGGCCATCATGAAGCTTAATTGGCAATAGTTTAGGCTCTTTATATGTATGCAGAAAATTTTGCCACTCAATAGTAGTGTCACCTTTCATTAAAAAACCTGGTAATGGGCCCGCAGGATCAGTCACCGTATAAGGCACCCTGTTAATACGATTATTAAACAAATTCCAATCGACCCTTACATTTTGAGGAAGATGCTTAATCCAATGAGCTTGTGTGACACCAACAATTGCGGTGGAGGGATCCAATAATGCTGTTTCATTAATAGCACGCAAACCCGCAGAAGTAACTTTAAGGAACACTGCATGCGAGGAAGATGGTGAAGACTTCTTGCCATCGATAGTTAATGGATTACGCTTAATAAAGAAATCACGAGCAAGTTCTTTTATTTGAATTTGTTCTTTTTCATTAAGAGTGGTTGCATTACCAATATTTATATCAGTCCATTCCTGCAAATCGCGAACACGCATTAGTCCTTCATGTCGTACTTCACGAGGTTCTACATATAGAAATGACATCAATGCATCTTTGTGATGACGCTTTAAATTTGGATTATCAAAGATTGAATACCAGGGATCTCCCCAATCAAGTGTTAATTGTGCCGGCGCACCTAGATAACGAAAATCAATGACGGGAACTGATTTGTGATACGTAATAAACCCAATGCTGACCTGTGCACGCCCTTCGTCATCCAGAGGAGGAATGATAGTTAATGCTTTTGGTTTTTCTTTAAAAGGGTATAAAAGCTCAACATAAAGCACACGCTTGTCTGCTGGGGCTTCTGGGACAGGTTGTCGAGTGATTGGATTGACCATACCTGCGAAAGGAGACTTTCGGTCTTTGCGCAGACGTGGCTCAATTAAATTGATTTTTGCGAGGAGTCTCTCTCCAGTTTCGGTAACAAATTGAAATTTTTGAGAAGAAAAAACACGTAGCCGTGCAGCAAGCCCAGGGCGCTCTGCATGGCTATCTTTCAGCCAGTCGTCCGGGATCAATTCTTCGAATGTTTCAAGATCATCTATAAAAATTTCAAGCTCTAATTTGACATGATCATCTAATACATAAATTTCAGCAATATTAGGCGCTGTCTCTGCACCCGTAAGATTAATCCAATCAGCTTTGAGTGATGTTATAGACAGGACTAAGTACAGAAAACACACAATAAAAATTAAACGAATACTCATTACTAAATGGCCATTTATAAGTAACAGTCAACGTAAAAGTATCGTATGTTTTTGTGCATATATTTACTAAATTTTATTTCTGTCAAGCTTTCCCCCTTGGGTAGGAGTATTTCGTCTAAAAATAATGCTTATATGAAATAAATTATTTTGAGATAAAATATGTGCTTTCGGCCAATAGCGGACATTCAAATGACCATCAAATTAAGTCAAAAGAAGCCTCGTTATAGCAGTGCCTGCTGTGCCAATGCTAGAGGGTGTGCCTAATTCTTGAAGGTAAAAGCCAGCCGCCAAGAGTAAGTTGCTGTATGACAGAACCCCAAACATTAAAATTATTTTTAATACTTGTGCAGTAATGGGAGAGTGATGAATTTTTTGCATTATTATTAATCCAAGTGATGAGTGTTTTTTGCCACTCACCACTTGCTAATTATATTAAATTTAACCGCCTCAGTT
>CAXMUG010000095.1:0-14537 GCA_964196535.1 uncultured Mycobacterium sp.
GCGAAAGGTGTGAAGCTTTTGGTGTATGCAGGAAAAGTTTTTGGGATCGTTAAGCACGAAACCAATATATGCTTATGAAATTAAATGTGTTATCAATCTTACTGCTGAGTTTTACACTCTACTCATGCAGTGACTCATCTAATAATCTGACTCTATTATCAAGCGATGCCACCATACTCGCGTTTGGTGACAGCCTAACCTATGGTACAGGTGTCAACAAAGGTGAGGACTATCCAACTATGTTGGCCAACTTGACAAATTTAAATGTTGTGAACGCAGGAGTTCCTAGCGAAGTCAGCAGTAAAGGACTAAAGCGCTTACCTGCTTTACTGGATGAACATAATCCGGAACTGCTCATTCTTATTCATGGTGGCAATGATATATTAAGAAAGCTTTCTCGCCATGAGCAAAAAAATAACTTAACAGCAATGATTGATTTAGCGAAAACAAGAAATGTACAAATCGCGATACTAGGCATTCCTGAACCACGTATTTTTCTAAAGAGTTCTGAAATTTATGAAGAAATTGCGAATGAAACCAATATTCCCATCGAACTTTCACTGCTACCCGATATTCTAGGAGACAACTCGTTAAAATCAGATATTGCTCACCCTAATGCAGAAGGCTACAAACAATTGGCTGAAGGAATTTTTGAATTTCTTAAAGACAATGGCGCTATCTCAAACTAAGAAACATCAAAAGTACTACGTAACCGAAGCAAGAATAAGCTTTACTATCATAATCATTCCGACGATAAGTAATACTGTCAGCACTAATCCAACTATTATAAATTGCGCAGGACTACCTTGTTGAAAATCCCGCTTACGATTCTCATCGCTCTGCACACCAAAAAAACTAGCTAATACACTTTTAACCACATCTATAAAACTGGGCTTGTTTCCAATCACGCGCTTATGAGTCCTTATACTTATCGTTTAAATCTAATTAACATTGATATATTCAGTTATCTAAATAGCTGATTATTAATGAATAGTGAAGGCTGCTTTCCATACACACCACTTTAACTCTCCCACCGAGCAAAAAATGCGGAGCTGCAGCGCCATGAAAAGAATTACTCATCAATAGTTCGCATATTAGTTGACATCGTGCTTACTTATTAAATTCTTCACTACCATTAAGAGTCATAGCAAGCATAATGACTCATATATTAGAATGTAAGTATATGTCTAATTTACATCATGTAGTAATCGTAGGTGCGGGGTTTGGTGGTATGCAGACTGCACATCATCTCAAGGGAGCTAATGTCCGTATTACGCTCATAGATCAGCATAATTATCATTTGTTTCAACCGCTACTTTATCAAGCAGCCACTGCACTGCTCGCTCCATCTGAAATTGCTTGGCCAATTAGACATTTATTACGCAAGCGCAAAGAGATCACTACTTTATTAGCAAAAGTAATCAATATTGACAAACATAATAAGAAAGTGGTTCTAGAAAACAACGGATCCATTGAATACGATACATTAGTTTTAGCCACTGGGGCACGTCATGCCTATTTTGGACATGACGAATGGGCAGAACATGCGCCCGGACTAAAAGTATTAGAAGATGCAACTAGTATTCGCCAAAAGATCTTGATTGCTTTTGAAAAAGCAGAAAGAGAGACTGATGCTGAGCATCGTGCAGCCTTATTACGTTTTGTTGTTATTGGTGGTGGACCCACCGGCGTTGAATTAGCAGGTACGATTGCGGAACTTGCACATCATACATTAAGCGGTGAATTTCGAAACATAGACACCAAAGATACACGAGTTATTTTAATAGAAGCAGCCACACGCATTTTACCTAGCTTTAAAGAAAACTTGTCGGCATATGCTATGAATGCTTTAGAAAATTTAGGCGTCGAAGTTGAACTAGGAAAACCCGTATCAGATTGTAATGCATTCGGTGTTGTATTCGACGACAAAAAATTACCATCAAAAACTATCTTATGGGCTGCTGGCGTACAGGCTTCACCTGCTGCAGATTGGTTAGAAGCAGAAACCGACCATGTAAACCGAGTAAAGGTTGAGCCTGATCTAACATTGCCGAATCATGCAGAAGTGTTTGTTATAGGAGACACCGCAACCATCAATGATGAACATGGCAAGCAAGTTCCAGGAATAGCTCCGGCAGCAAAGCAACAAGGTCAATATGTTGCAAAAACCATTACAACGCGCCTTAAAGGCAAAACCAACATAAAACCTTTCCGCTACAAACACTATGGTGACTTAGCCACCATTGGTAAACGAGCAGCAGTGTTTGATATAGGTTGGATACAGGCACGTGGCAGAATTGCATGGTGGCTTTGGGGAATAGCCCACATCTATTTTTTGATTGGTGTGCGTAATCGCATAGTAGTCGCAATGCACTGGCTGTGGATCCATTTTAAAGGTGATCGAGGAGCGAGATTAATTACTCAAGTAGATACTCAATCACTACCCAACAAGAAAAGCAATTAAGTTTCTTTCTCGGCTATGATTGTTGCCCGCAATGGCGCCTGGTAACCCTCAATTGTCAAACTATGATCGTCTGGATTCATTGCTTGCTCTAAAGAGTACCTCGTCATCCATTTAGTTTGACGTTGCTCTTCTATTGTTGTCATCGTGGTATCGACAACATTTATATTTACAAATCCCGCTTCAGCTAACCAGGTCTTTAACAAATCAATACTTGGTATCATCCAAACATTGCGCATATTTGCATAACGCTCATTTGGAATCAGCACATCCGCGTCTTCATCATCAATAATTAATGTTTCCAAGACAAATTGCCCACTCCTTAGCAGCATGGCGTGCACTTGACTAAGATGAGCTTGTGGTTCTTGGCGGTGATACAACACACCCATTGAAAATATAGTATCAAAACCAGGAGTGTTTTCTGGCATTTCCTCAAAACCAAAAGGCAGCACAAAGGTTTGCTGAGGCACAGAGGAATATTTTTGCAAAGCATGAAACTGGAATGCGTAATGCCAACTTGGATCTACACCTAGAACTAATTTTGCACCCATAGCTTGCATACGTAATGCGTAATAACCATTGCCACAACCGATATCCAGAACTAGCTTATCTTTAAGTTCAACGTGAGGAGCAATACGCGACCATTTCCAATCACTACGCCATTCTGTATCAATATGTATTCCAAAAATATTAAATGGCCCTTTACGCCAAGGGCTTAACTCTTTTAGTTGCGCTTCCAATAATTGACTTTGTTCAGAGGAGATATCATATAAATCACCAATCATTATCGCATCTTTATTAAGATCTGTTGAATTCGAAGTTAATTCTGGTAATGATTCCAAAATATTTCGCCAATCTTTAAAGTGTCCATGCTTTGGGTTTGCATACTTTTCATCTAGCAGCGCTAGAATTTCAGACTGAATATTTTTCAATCTTGTGTTGTTTAACGCACTAACTAGTTCTGCACGATCAGGCGGGATCATTTAATGGCCAAATATGAAACGAAATTTAAGTATTTTGTCAGTATGGATACTTTTGAAAACCCTGCTTTTTGCATACGCCCTACATGTTGCTCATGAGTATCACGGGCCAACACATCTTCAAGAGCCTCCCTTTTTTGACTAATTTCCATCTCACTATAGTCGTTGTGACGCTTATAGTTTTCATGTAGTTGCTGCATTAGTGCATCTTCCTCCGCATCTTCATAGGTAATTTTCTCGGATAGCAATAATGCACCACCTTTATTCAACCCAGAATAAATTTTATTTATCAAAGAATTCCTTTGTGATCGTTCGATAAACTGTAATGTGTAATTAAGGATAGTGAAAGAACTATTACAAATATCTGTTTCGGTTACATCTTTATTAAACAGTTGAATAGATGATTCAAGATTAAGACTTTTAAGACGACCTTGAAGTTGTTTAATCATCGCGAATGAATTATCAACAGCGTGAATTTTAATATTACTGTGCGTAATAACATTAGCTATTGCTATAGAAGCTTCACCTAATGAACACCCCAGGTCATATACATTAGAGTTTTCTTGTATGAATTGATTAGCGACAATAGGAAGTAATAGATTCAGTGCAGTATATCCAGGCACCGAGCGTTGAATCATATCTTCAAAAACACCCGCCACATTTTCATCAAAGACAAATTTTTCGACTTTGTCTTGTTTACTAGCGTAGATGCGATCTTTGCTGGAACGGGTCAAAATACCTAACCATTTAGCTGATTATTGTGATAATTATTGCTCTGACATGCTGCTATGTTCGCGCGTTGCACGAAATTCGATATTGGGCCATTTTTCTAGGGCCATCTGAAGATTAACTCGCGTAGGCGCGATATAGACCAATTCATCACCATGATCCATGGCCAAGTTGCTCTCGGTCTTATGCTTGAATTTAAGAAATTCTTTATCATCGTCACAAGTTACCCAACGAGCAGTCTGCACATTGACCGCCTCAAATCGACATTCAACATTGTACTCATGCTTTAAGCGGTGCTGCACGACTTCAAATTGCAGCACACCTACCGCACCCAATATTAAGTCATTATTAGTTAAAGGACGAAAGAGCTGTGTGGCGCCTTCTTCACAAAGCTGTATGAGTCCTTTCTGTAAAGCCTTCATTTTTAAAGGATCTTTAAGCTGAGCACGTCGAAATAACTCAGGAGCAAAGTTAGGTACTCCGGTAAAGGCTAACTTTTCACCTTGAGTAAATGAGTCTCCTATGCGTATCGTTCCATGGTTATGAAGACCAATAATATCCCCAGGATAAGCCCGATCAACATGCTCTCGATCCTTAGCAATAAAGGTCAAGGCATCACTAATTTTTACATCACGGTTCAATCGCACATGTTGTAATTTTATCCCCTTTTGAAAACTACCCGAACATATCCTCATAAAAGCTAAACGATCACGATGGTTCGGATCCATATTTGCCTGTATTTTAAACACAAACCCGGAGAATTTTTCCTCATCAGCAAGCACATCTCTAGTCTCAGTCTCTGTAACACTGGCTTCCCTGGGCTGAGGAGCAGGAGCATATTCAACAAATTTTTCTAATAATTCTGCTACACCAAAATTATTTATGGCCGATCCAAAAAACACTGGTGTCATTTCACCTTTTAGATAAGCTTGTTGATCGTAATCATGGCTAGCACCTTGAACAAGTTCAATCTCGTCACGCAACTCTTGTGCCTGATCACCCAATAGTTCATCTAAACGCGGATTATCTAATCCATCAATAATCTCACCGGTTTGAATTCTCCCTTGGTGGTTAGGGTTATAAAGATGCACAGAATTGTTTAATAAGTTGAAAACACCTTTAAAGAGCTTACCCATGCCAATCGGCCAAGTAATAGGTGCACATTTAATTTTTAAAACATTTTCAACTTCATCCAATAATTCAATCGGCTCTCGCCCATCTCGATCAAGCTTGTTAATAAAAGTAATAATGGGTGTATCTCGCAAACGACACACCTCCATTAACTTAATGGTCCGCTCCTCTACACCTTTCGCATTATCAATAACCATTAAAGCCGAATCGACTGCAGTGAGCGTGCGATATGTATCTTCAGAAAAGTCTGCGTGACCTGGTGTATCTAATAAATTAACGATGCAGTCTTTGTAGTCAAACTGCATAACCGAACTGGTAATTGATATCCCACGTTGCTTTTCCATCTCCATCCAGTCTGATGTCGCATGACGTGCGGCTTTACGGCCTTTTACCGAACCAGCTAACTGGATTGCACCACTAAATAATAAAAGCTTTTCAGTAATCGTAGTTTTACCAGCATCTGGATGAGAGATGATTGCAAAGGTTCGACGCCTAGCGGTTTGTTGCTGATGTTCGGTCACAGTGATAGTTCTAAAGATTAGATAAGTAATTTATTAACGCGAAAGCGCGCGATTATAACGAAACGCAGATCGTTACTACAGGAAAGATTGGATACTTAGCTTATTCAGAAAGCGCTTTTGCTAGAATTACAGCATTTTCCCGACCAAATTTTGCTGGGTAATAGTCTCGTCGACTACCAATTTCATTAAAGCCTTCTGAAAAATATAGTGATAATGCTTGCACATTACTGGGTCTAACTTCTAGAAAAGCAGAATCCGCTTCACGTGCACGGGCAATGGATAGCAATTCCTGCAACAATCGTCTACCTATACCTTGCCCCTGCAGCTTAGGATCTACACATAGATTAAGAATATGACACTCCTGAACCACCAGAGACATTACTGCATAACCGATGATGTCTCGATCTACTTCTATTACCCAAGATGAATAACCAAATCGCATACAGTCATGAAAAATTCCTTCTGTCCATGGAAAATCATAGCTGCGATGCTCTATCTCCATAACCACAGGAAGGTCATGAGTGGTCATAAGACGGTAGGTCTCGGTGGGATATTCAAAAACTGCACTCATGGTCAAAGTGTAGTTTATTCACGTTAATAAGGCATTATTTGCCTAAAAAAGACCGATAATTAGCTAGATTCTTCTGTCTGATGGGGTGAAACTTGATGAGAAAACACCTCAAGAGCAAATTTCAAATCTTCCCACGCACTGCGCTTTTGTTGCGGACTGCGTAGCAAGTAGGCTGGATGGTAAGTCGCTACTACTGGGATACCAGTATCTAGATAGGCAAATTTTTGGCCACGCATCTTGCCTATTGGCGTGTCTACATTCAGTAATGATTGAGCTGCGATTCTACCTACTACTAGAATAATTTTTGGTTGTATGAATTCTATTTGTTGGCGCAAATATGTGCCACAACTATTAATTTCATTTGACTGAGGATCACGGTTATTTGGCGGTCTGCATTTTAAAATATTCGCGATAAACACTTCTTCACGCGCTAAGCCCATCGCACGCAACATACTTGTTAATAATTGCCCTGCTCTGCCAACAAACGGTTCGCCTAAACGATCTTCATCGGCTCCTGGCGCTTCACCTATAATCAACCAATCTGCTGCAGGGTGCCCCACTCCGAATACGGTTTGTGTGCGTGTTCGATGCAACTCACATTGCATACAACTAGAAACCGTTTGCTTTAACTCATCTAAACTTGAAGCACTATACAGTTGCTCTGTATTTAAATTTTTTTGTACATCTTGTATTTCTACTTGTTCAGGTTCAGGTTCTGTTACAGAAAGATTAGAAACCCATGCCTGTATGCCCATTTGTTCAAGATAGTACAGACGTTTTTCTTCGTTCATGGCTTCACAATATTCAGACGTGATGCTGAGGATGTGCTCTTTCATCTGGCACTACAAGTTTATTTAATGCATGTAAATATGCTTTTGCAGAAGCCATAACGATATCTGTATCTGAGCCATGTCCATTTACAATTCTTCCTGCTTTTTGCAAACGCACCGTTACTTCACCTTGTGAATCTGTTCCTGTAGTGATGTTATTTACTGAGTAAAGCTGTAATTGTGCTTGGCTAACTACAATTTCTTCTATGGCACAAAACGTTGCATCAACTGGCCCACCACCACTTGAAGAAGCTGTTTTCTCTTCTCCATCTACAGACAAGGTTATTTCCGCATGAGGAGTTTTACCAGACTCTGAATGCGCGGTTAGCGTTACCAACTTACAATATTCATTATCCACATAAGCTGTATTTGAAACCAAAGCATGCAAGTCTTCATCGTAGATTTCATGTTTTCGATCCGCTAAGTCTTTAAAGTTAGAGAAAGCTTTATTTAAATCTTCTTCATTATCAAAACTAACGCCTAATTCATCTAAACGCGTTCTAAATGCGTTACGACCTGAATGCTTTCCTAATACAATTTTATTAGCTGCCCAGCCCACATCTTCCGCTCGCATAATCTCATAGGTCTCACGCGCTTTAAGTACGCCATCCTGATGAATGCCCGATTCATGTGCGAATGCATTCGCACCAACAATTGCTTTATTAGGCTGCACAGGAAAACCAGTAATAGTTGAAACCATGCGAGAAGTAGGAACAATTTGCGTGGTATCCAATGCAGACATGCAATCAAACACATCTTGACGAGTATGTACTGCCATCACTATTTCTTCTAATGAAGCATTACCTGCACGCTCACCTAATCCGTTGATCGTACATTCTACTTGTCGTGCACCATGCAACACTGCAGATAAGGAATTAGCAACGGCTAAGCCTAAATCATTATGACAATGCACAGAGAAAATCGCTTGATCAGCGTTAGGAATATTCTCGATTAAGCGACCCACCAAACTGCCAAACTGATGTGGAATGTTATAACCTACCGTGTCCGGAATATTTATAGTCGTCGCCCCGGCCTTGATAGCCGCCTCTATAATTCTACACAAAAAATCAAATTCTGACCGACCTGCATCTTCGGGAGAAAATTCAACATTATCGGTAAAACTTCTGGCACGTTTCACAGCGGCTATTGCTTGCTCTACCACTTGGTCTTCTGTCATACGCAACTTGCTTTTCATATGTATCGGTGAAGTTGCGATGAAGGTATGAATTCTTGAGGAGTTTGCAGGCTTTAGTGCTTCACCAGCGCGATCAATATCTCGATCTAACGCACGCGCTAAACCACAAATTGTACTGTCTTTAATTGCAGTCGCTACTGCTTGAACCGACTCGAAGTCACCAACGCTCGCCATTGGAAACCCTGCCTCAATGATATCAACTTTCATACGCTCTAATGATTTAGCAATTCTGACTTTTTCATCACGCGTCATTGATGCACCTGGACTTTGCTCACCATCACGCAAGGTTGTATCAAAAATAATTAATTTTTCTTTGCTTGCCACCGCACTGCTCCTAAATTAAACACACTATTTCTTAGTGTTAACACAAAACACTATCTCATCCATTTCGCTTTTTGCATCTATGAAATTCTATAGAATCTGACCTATAAAATCTTTAGCAAAATAATTTACAAGAAATTTTCTGCAACCAAAGATCTATAAGAAATCTAAGAGAAATGTCTACTTAAAGCAGTCATGAGATTATAATTGATTGTACGTATTACCTCGCCAGGCATAAATTAGCCGCTACTGCGGCAGTAGAAATAAAGGCAGGAGCGCGATAGTCGATACCGAAATGCGAGGAGCAACTCCGGTATTGTTGCGCATATACTGTGAAAACGTCTTATACATAAATGGAATATAGCGGTATAAACAAGATATTTCTACACCTTAATTACCAACGGTAAGCTAAATTGGGTATTTAGCTTAATATTACCGTCTGCTGGGCTTTTACTTATCGATGTTTGAATCGATATCTGGATCTATTACTGGATTTATATCTTGATCTCGCCCATCTAACAAACGTTGTTTACGCTTACGTCTTAAACGTATTACATAAATTACCGGTCCAGACAATGCATAGACTGCAAATAATGCAAAAAACAATTTTGGTGTGTCTAAGGATGCCAAAATAAAACCAATTACAATGGCAAGTAAAGCATAAAACGGCACACGCTCACTTGGGCTAATATCTTTAAAACTGTAGTAGCTAAAGTTACTCACCATTGCTGCACCTAACAAAATAGTGATAATTAATGCCGGTATTGCAAAATCCGCACGCGACAACTGCAAGTCATGGCATACCCAAATAAACCCTACCATCGCAGCTGCAGCTGCAGGACTAGGTAAACCCTGAAAGTATCTTTTGTTATCTTCTCCAATACGTGTGTTAAATCTTGCTAAACGCAAAGCTGCAGCTGCGGTATAGAAAAAAGCCGCCAGCCAGCCCAGTTTTGACATCACCGGATAACCCTGAAAATGTATCAACGCCCAAAAATACATCACTAATGCAGGTGCTACCCCAAAAGAAACCATGTCAGAAAGACTGTCATACTGCGAACCAAACTCAGTACTGGTTTGTGTCATGCGCGCGACACGACCATCAAAACCATCCAACAACATGGCTACCACAATCGCTATGGCAGCATGCTCAAATCGATCTGCCGTTGAAGCAATAATGGCGTAAAAGCCTGCAAACAATGCTCCCGTAGTCAGCAAATTAGGTAATAGGTAAATACCTTTACGCGGCTTTTGTTTTAATTCACTCATTTTGCTTAGCTAATTAGTATTCTCATGTACGAATTCTGCCAATTTGTCGCTGCCAGCGCGAACCGATTGTCCTACCTTTATGGTTACATGGGCAGAAGCAGGAAGATATAAGGCGATTTCACAAGAAAAAGCCATAAAACCACAGCGTTGGCCCTGACCTAACTTTTCACCCACACTCATAGAGCATGTGGCATGACGGAATATTGACTGAAGATTCGCTGCAATCACCACATCATCTTTTTCATCAGTGTGGAGAAGTAATGCAAGTTGTGAATATGCAGGTTCAGTTGGTGAGATTACCCATAGATTTTCAACCTTGCCTTCACAAGGACTATGGATGTTGTATTCACCTAGGGCAGCTTGTTTTAAATATATACACTGCGCGACCCTTTTAAGATAGGGGTCATACGCTTCTTCTACTTTTAATACTTTCCCATCCAAAGGACTAACGATAGCTAAAGGACCGGAAGGAACTGCACGACTGAAATCTCTAAATAAAAATAACAAAGTGATATAGCCTAACCAAGCTAGCCACATAAAACTTAGCCCATACTTAGACTGAATCAGCGCAAGCATAATACCAACTGCTATTAAAATTATGCGTACTTCTCTAGCAATTGGAATCATGATCAAGTTTCATGACAGCACGTGTCATGCTATAGAAAATTAGTTTTTAGTTTGATCTACAATTTTATTAGCACTAATCCAAGGCATCATGCCGCGCAATTTAGCGCCCACATCTTCTATAGGATGCTCTTGACCTTTTTTACGAAGAGACTGCATGTTTGATGCACCAGTATCGAATTCATTAATAAATTCTTTCGCGAATTCACCCGCTTGAATCTCAGACAAAATTTTCTTCATCTCGGCTTTGGTTTCATCGGTAATGATACGCGGCCCACGTGTAAGATCGCCATACTCTGCAGTATTAGAAATCGAATAACGCATATTAGCGATACCACCTTCATACATTAAATCTACGATTAGTTTTAATTCATGCAAACATTCAAAATAAGCCATTTCTGGCGCATAGCCTGCTTCAGTTAACGTTTCAAAACCCGCTTGAACTAGTGCAGTAGCACCACCGCAAAGTACTGCTTGCTCACCGAACAAATCTGTTTCCGTCTCTTCTTTGAAAGTAGTTTCAATAATTCCAGCACGTCCACCACCATTTGCAGAAGCATATGAAATAGCCGTCTCTTTAGCTTTACCTGATGTATCTTGAAAAATCGCAACCAACGTTGGCACACCGCCACCTTGTGTATAAGTAGAGCGAACCAAGTGCCCTGGCCCTTTTGGTGCAATCATAATTACATCCAAATCTTCGCGCGGCACAATACCCTTAAAATGAATATTAAAACCATGCGCAAATGCTAAGGTAGCACCATGCTTAATATTTGGTTCTATAGATTCTTTATAAAGCTTAGCTTGATGCTCATCAGGCGCTAATACCATGATGATATCCGAAGAACTCACAGCTTCTTCAATTGATTGTGCGGTTATACCTGCATTCTTAGCTTTAGTAAAAGAAGATGATCCTTCACGCAAACCTACTACTACTTTTACGCCTGAGTCTTGTAAATTATTTGCATGCGCATGGCCTTGTGAACCATAACCAATAATGGCAACTTGCTTACCTTTTATTACTGAAAGGTCTGCGTCTTTATCATAATAAATATTCATGCTTATTCTCCGTTTACTAAGCCTTTAAAAGTCTACTTAATATTTTTACTGCATAGACTCAATTTTTAAAATTTGTTTTCCTGCTGCAATACCTAGTGCTCCTGAACGCACAAGCTCAAATACAATTTCTGATGGTACCGCTTGAATAGCACGATCTAGTTTTTCACCAACACCGGTGATTTCAACAACAATCGCATCTTTCGAATCGCTAACAACGCGACCTTTATACTCATTAGTTAACGTTTCAATAGCCGTTTTCGCCGCATCATTATCATGTAGCTTTAACAACAGCACTTCACGCTCAATATGCTCATCCGCGGTTAGATCAAGCACTTTCACCACATCAACAAGTTTATTTAGTTGATTTACTATTTGCGAAATAACCTCATCACTACCTTCTGTTACCGCTGTAACTCGAGAAACAGTAGAGTCATCTGTTGGCGCAACAGTTAACGACTCAATATTGTATCCACGCGCAGAAAACAAACCAGAGACTCTAGATAGAGCGCCCGCTTCATTTTCTAATAATATCGAAATAATATGTCGCATTAAACTGTAACTGTTTTTATTTTGTATTCACAACAGAAAAGTATGCTCCAGCCTTAATGACTGGAGCATACTAATCACTAAATAACGAAGCGAGTAACTAAGACTGTTTACAGTGTGACGATGACTGCCACTAGTATCTTAATAAATATTTTATAGTTATTTTATTACTTCTTCTTAATATGGAAATAAAACTTCCCATCATCTTCTTTTGAGTCTAAAAGTTCATTTCCTGTTTGCTTTGAAAATGCCTCAAAGTCTTTAACAGACCCAGGATCAGTTGCAATTATATGTAACACCTTGCCAGCATCCATACCAGACAACGCTTTTTTCGCCCTTAAAATAGGAAGTGGGCAATTTAATCCGCATGCATCTAACTCTTGATCAAACTCTGACATCTAAAAACTCCTTGAAAACTCATTCACAATATTAGCGTAAAGGCGCATAAGCCCAAAGCCACAATATTATATTATTATATCATGATATTATGATATGCATCCCTAAGCCCAATAAAAAACCCCAATATCACCATGGTAATCATATTAATCAGTTTTTAGACTAACGAGCCGCTACAATAATGTAAACGATTTGCTCACAAGCCAGTCTTATAGATATGAATAACTCCCAAACCTGGCAATTTAAAGCAAACCTACGCCTTAAACGTATAGCATATTTAATCCTAAGTTTAACACTAACTATCGGTCCACATATCTCGATAGCCGAGAATAATTTACCAGATATAGGTGGCCCTGCAAGTGAAGGACTAAGCGTTTCAAAAGAAATTGAGCTTGGTCAAATCCTTATTTCTGAAATACGTCGCAACTTACCTGTCTCAAATGACCCAGAATTAAGCCAATATATACATTCTTTAGGCACGAGAATTACTTCAGCTGGTTTAAATTCTAATTTTCCATTCACTTTTATATATATTCAAAGCCCAGTTGTGAATGCTTTTGCATTGCCTGGAGGCATTGTCGCTATTAATAGCGGGCTTCTCACTTTAAGCGAGAAAGAAAGTGAAGTTGCAAGCGTATTTGCACATGAGATAGCTCACGTTACGCAACGTCATATTGCGCGCAACTTCGCAAATGCTAAATCTTTTAGTGTGCTTTCTGCTCTCACACTATTAGGTTCTATACTCGCTATAGCTTATGGCGGCGGCGAGCTAGGCCAAGCTGCGATAATAACAACCCAGTCTGCGTTACAAGAGAGGCAACTTGCGTACACACGTAGTTTTGAACAAGAAGCAGATCGAATAGGTATGCAATTTTTAGTCGACGCAAACATAGACCCTCAAGGTATGCCTGCGTTTTTTGAAAAATTAAATAAACATACGCAATTAAACCGTGGACAGATTCCTGAATTTTTAAGTTCTCATCCTCTTACAACAAACCGCATTAGCGAATCAAAAACGCGTGCCAATCAATACAAGGGTTCATTCACTGCAAATACAATACATTTTGATTATGCGAAAGCGCGCACTATTGCAATCACTACCAGCCCGAATCAACTAGTTGATTATTTTAGAAAGAAAAACAGAACACCCGGAAACCTAAGTGATACTGAAACTTATACTTACGCACTTGCATTAACTCGCGCAGGAAAAAATCGACAAGCATTACAACAACTCAAATCCATTCCAGTGAATACAGATAATAAACTTACAATTAAATTAGCCAATGCCCAAATATTGATTGTAGATGGACAATACGAAAAAGCGGAAAACTCACTTAGATTATTAGAGAAAATTTACCCGAGCAACCCATCAGTTATTTATTATTTAGCCACCTCGTTAACTGAAAACGGGAATGCCCAACTTGCTCTGCAAAAACTAGATCAATTGAATAACTTTCAGCCTGAAAATCCTGCCTTCGATAAACTGAAAGCTAAAGCTGCAAGCAAAGCAAACATACTTTGGCGTAGCCATGAATCATTAAGTGATTATTATGCCGCACATGGACAATACGGGGCCTCAATGGAGCAAATTCAATTATCCTTGCGTGCACCTGATATTGATAACAGCTCGAAATCAAGAATAGAAGCGAAAAAACAACAGTTACGAGAGGCTCGTAAGAGACGTGATAACTTTTAATAGCCGTCTAATAAATATTAGAAATAAGCCCTAGCTGATTGCAAGCTATTTAATAATTCGTGATGTTGCTGCTGCAACTGCGCCCCCAAAGTAGACATTTGCTCAGTCACATCATCCACCTCTATTACTTCTCTTGAAGTTGCCGTAGTAGTTTTTACTTTGCAATGCAAATATTGATATTTTTTTAACAAGTAGTTGTTATATAAAA
>CAXMUG010000096.1:0-5498 GCA_964196535.1 uncultured Mycobacterium sp.
GGGCTCTTCTCTCCAGATTTTTGTATGGATGACTTCTTGTTTTTTTTCTTCCGAGGACATAATTAGTAACGCTTGCTTTGGGAATTTAGCATTTGCTAAATATAATATTTTTTCTCGGAGTGAGACCTAATACTTTTCGTATCTAAAATCAGCTTACTTAAGAGCACCTAATGCTTTAATCCGATTACTTATAGGAGGTACTTCTTCTTTATCTATGCGAACATCAAGAATTACCGGCCCTTTAGTCATTAATTCTTTTATATTCAAATTTTCTAAATCTTCGATCGATCTTATTAATCGACCGGTAATACCCATTGACTCTGCATACTGAACAAAATCAATTTTAGGTAATTCATAACCAACATGTTCACCGCCGCCTAAGTTTTGGCCGTGTTTAACCATGCCATATTCCGAATCGTTAAGAATGATAAAAAATACGGGTAATTTTTCTTGCAAGGCAACAGTAACTTCACCACCGCACATCAACATCGAACCATCACCGGTTAAACAGACCACTGGGTGTTTATCATTTGCGAGCGAGGTCCCTATAGATGAGCCAATCGCCCAACCCATAGAACCAAACTCTAGGCATGTCCAAAATAGCCCACCATGTTCATCTCTTGAACCGGCAACCCGTCGATCATAAGGATGTAAATAATGTATCGACCAGGCCATGCTATTACCTGAATCGCATAGATATTTTGTTTCAGGTGGAAATATTTTTGGTAACAGTGTCATTAACCTTTGCGGCTTGACAGGAGAACTATTATCAATACATTTATTCTCTTCTAATACTTTAAAAGAACGTTTTAATTCAGACTTTTTATGCTCATTACTGCGACTTATACTTGAACCCCTGTCATTAGATGTCGCTATTTTTTTTATATCGAAACTATTTTCTACTTCTTCAAATATTTTCGCAACATCTCCTCTAACATGCAAACGCGCCATTGGTGAGTGCATTAAATTATCTTCAGAAGAATCGATATGTATTAATCGTTGATTTAATACTTTTTGATCCCAGGTATTACTTGCGGTTTCACTTAATGTTGTTCCTACAGCAACAATGGTATCTACCTCATCATCAATAGCCTCGATTGCACTATCGTGCCCAGCAAATCCTAATACGCCACAAAATAATGGATGAAATGGACTTACAAGTCCTTTTGCATGTGGCGTAGTTACAATTTTTGCATTCACACTCATCGCTACATTTAGTATCGACCCTATTCCATACAAACACCCTTCACCGATAATAAATACAATTTTCTTAGACGACGAAAGTTCTTTTGCAAGAATCTCTACACTCTCATTATCAACAGGTTGTGGTTTCCAAAGTAAGTTTGCCAAATCATTGGATGGATAATTAACAGGGCTAGTCGCCCTCAGAACATCTAATGGAATACTTAAGTGAGCGGGGCCCATTGGCGAACGAAACGCAGTCATTATTGCTGAAGCTAATTTCTGCTCGAACTGATTTACGTGAGAAACCAATGTGCTGTAATGCGTGCATGGTTCAAACATTGCTACTGTATTAATTCCAGTATCGCCCGACTCTTGTGCAGCATTGCGACCAAAGTTTTCTAGTGCGGTTTGCGCTGTTATAACAAGTAACGGTGAATGATTATCATAAGCCGAGGCAACACCTGTTATTAAGTTTGTAGCACCTGGTCCTGCAGTTGCACAACACACACCCAGGTTGCCACTATTCCGTGCATAGCCATCTGCCATAAAAGCAGCGCCCGTTTCATGTCTTGCTACTACAGCTCTTGGGCCACCTCTTTCAGCGCTGCGTGACAAGGCATTATATAGAGGCTCAATAGCACCTCCCGGAATACCAAAAACATATTCAACACCTATGTACTCTAAGTAAGAAACAAGTAGATCACCAACTTCATATGCTTGAGCAAAAGAATTTTTCGAGACATCAAAAACTTGAGAGTCATTTGCTGTAGGCAAATCTAATACATTACCGACACTAGTCTCCAATGCATCGCTCTTTTCAGAAACGATATTAATCACAGATGCAGAACTAATGTCATCTCCGCTTGTAGCCATCTCTATCTCTCAACCCTATTGCGCTTTAACTATTACAATAGGTACGTATTTTAATTGTTAAAATTACATTGCCAATAGTTTGCATTAACAACTATTTGCAATATACTCATAATTTTATTGTTGTTATTATTAAAATACAACACTTTTCGTGTGTTTAACATGCATTTATTTACTATTTTTGAAGTGATTTCATAACTAAATGAATCTGGGATAGGTTTTGGGGCGTCCACTGCTTGCCGCATACCTCCACAAGCCAATAATGGCCAAAATTACTATAAATTTACCTATCTACCTACCAAGCCTATTAATTATTTAATTTTAGGTTCTAGTTGATTGAACAAATTTATGCGATGAACTCAATTATTAGGTTATACATTCTTAGACAACTCCTTCTCTTTTAAAAATGCGCCAATATTTAAAATATTTTCTACAGGATACTTTTAAAATATTTCTAATAATTTTAGTTCATGTTTTAAAAAATAATTTATGGCTCGCTAAATTTAATATTTAACAAAACTAATTATAAGATTTTTAAGTGACATTTATTTTTTGCTCGCAAGCCTTAAACATATTCATCCACACAAAGCCTTTGTTATATTTCTATAAACTTACTTTTCTAGTAGTTTTTAATTCATGTCGATATTTAGGTGAGCTTTACTAAGACCATTTCGCTGTCGCCTATTTGGGATATATGAATGCATATTTCTAATTGCATACTTGAACGCAGCTTCCATATCACTCTAATTTCTGTTTAAACAATAAAAACATTTAAGAATAGTAACTTAGCTCTTTTATTTAATTAACTACTATAAAAGTATTGCTTTTATCTGTAGAAAACTTAGCCAATTAAGTAGAATTTTTTATCAAACAATAGAAATTTTCGTTACATTTCTTTCGCCAATTCATGCACACTTGCATGGCATATCGCAGTTCATAACATTATTACTTTTTAGAATGCAAATGAACTCTGGTTGGGAAACATAATCTAATAAGAGCAATAGCTTATCCCATGAAATCAACATTGCAAAAATTTCCAGTATTACTACTCGCTTTTGCTGTGGTTGCTATTCTTATTTTTGTTAACCAAAAATATACTTCATCTTTATTATACGAAATCAAACGCGGAAATGAATTAACTATAATTACACGCAACAGTCCGACAACTTATTATATCGGACCAAATGGACCAACAGGTTTTGAATACGAACTTGCAAAACAATTTGCAGAATTTTTAGGTGTTGAATTAAACATAGTTGTGAAAAATGAATTTCATCAAATTCTACCTAGCATTGTAAATAATGAAGCACATATTGGGGCAGCTGGAATTACACATACCAAGCAACGAGAGGCCTATGTGAGCTTTGGCCCAGAATATGCCAAGGTGATCTCTCAAATTGCTTATAAAAGTGGACAAAAAAAGCCAAAATCTATCGTCGACCTTAATGGTAAGCATATAGCGGTGGTCAAAGGCAGCTCACATGCGCAGATGCTATTGGATCATAAAGAATTCTTCCCTGACCTGGAGTGGAAAGAGTACCCGGACCTGACTTCTGAAGAGCTAATGCTTTTAACAACAGAAAGCTTAATTGATTACACCATTGCAGATTCAAATGAGCTGGCTGTAACACGACGTTATTATCCAAAGCTTAGAGTTGGCTTCGATCTTGGGCCAGAACAGTCTCTTGCTTGGGCCCTAAAGAAATCAGAAGATAATTCTTTACAAAAAGCGGTTAACACATTTTTTACCAAAGCAGAAAACGATGGGACACTTACTAAGTTAAGAGAAAAGTATTTTGGTCATGTAAATGACATCACCCCGGTAGACAGTCACACATTTCTTAAGCATGTGCGCGAACGTTTACCCAAATATGAAAATCTTTTTAGAGAGGCAGCAATTGCATTCGATCAAGACTGGCGTTTTCTTGCTGCAGTAAGTTATCAAGAGTCTTTATGGAATTCTAACGCCGTATCACCAACCGGCGTTAAAGGCTTAATGATGCTTACCCGAGATACCGCTAACGATCTCAAAATAAATGATCGTGTTGATCCATATAAAAGTGTAAACGGTGGAGCAGAATATTTTTTAACAATGCATAAGAAAGTTCCTGCGCGCATAGGGGAGCCAGACCGCACCTGGATGGCGCTCGCAGCTTACAACGTAGGTTTTGGTCATTTAGAAGATGCACGCATTCTTACCCAGACTGCAGGAGATAATCCGGACCTATGGATGGAAGTTAGAAAGTACCTTCCACTATTAAGCAATAAAAAGTGGTATGAGAAAACTCGCCATGGATATGCTCGCGGCAAGGAGCCTGTAGTGTATGTGCAAAATATACGCAATTATTTTGACCTGCTCGTCTGGCTAGAAAACAAAGGCGAGCTCCATGAGATGGTTGCACAAAACTAGTTAATCTAAAACAATCCCCAATTTTCTACGCAAACGAAAAAACGCTTTCAGCTTTTCAGCACTTTCTTTCTCTAACACACCACCTTGCACTTCTACCTTGTGGTTATGCCTAGCATCAGAAAGCACATCAAACACCGAACCCGCCGCACCGGTTTTCGAATCATAGGCTCCAAACACCAACCGCTTAATACGAGAGTGCAAAATAGCGCCCACGCACATTATGCAAGGCTCTAAAGTTACATAAAGCGTTGTATTGAGTAGTCGATAATTACCTAGGGTTTCAGCTGCATCTCGCAATGCTATAATTTCTGCATGCGCACTTGGGTCATTAGTTGCAATGGGTTGATTACAGCCTTTACCAATAATCTTATCTTCAAAAACAATCACCGCACCTACTGGTACTTCTTGCTGTTTCATCGCATGATCAGCCAAGCTCAGTGCCTCATGCATCCATTTTTGGTCTTCAGTCAAAGAATTAGTTATTAAATTTATTCCCACTCTATGGTGGCGGGCGGCTTGCCAGAAATATCGTAAGTGACTCTTGATATACCATCTATTTCATTAATGATGCGTCGCGATACGTGATCTAAAAATTCATAAGGCAGGTGCGCCCAACGTGCTGTCATAACATCGATTGTTTCTACTGCTCGCAATGCAATTACATAATCATATCGGCGACCATCACCCATTACACCTACCGACTTTACAGGCAAGAAGACTGCAAAGGCTTGCGATACATCGTCATACAAATTATGCGCTCTAAGCTCCGAAATAAAAATGTCGTCTGCTAAACGCAACAGATCCGCATATTCTTTTTTCACTGCCCCAAGTATACGAACCCCTAAACCTGGGCCTGGAAATGGATGCCGGTAAATCATCTCGCGAGGTAAACCTAACTCTTCACCCATCTTTCGCACTTCATCTTTAAAAAGTTCTCGTAATGGCTCCACTAAATTTAATTTCATATCATCCGGCAAGCCACCCACGTTGTGATGTGACTTAATTAAATGCGCTTTACCAGTAGATGCACCAG
>CAXMUG010000097.1:0-20307 GCA_964196535.1 uncultured Mycobacterium sp.
GAATTGTATAACATAGTGGAGTTAAGACATAACATGTCTTTTTGGAGATTTATACCAAACTTGATTACCTTGGTGCGCTTTGCTGCAGTGCCTCTGCTGGTGTGGTGGTTATTTGATAACCAATTCAATAATGCTTTATTGCTGTTTCTCTTAATGGGTTTGTCAGATGCTTTAGATGGGTATCTCGCTAGATCCTT
Source organism: uncultured Mycobacterium sp. (assembly GCA_964196535.1). Taxonomy (GTDB): domain Bacteria; phylum Pseudomonadota; class Gammaproteobacteria; order UBA4575; family UBA4575; genus JABDMD01. Next base: position 198 of record CAXMUG010000097.1, read on the forward strand.
TAATTGGAAGACTACTCTGGGGTCATATCTAGATCCTGCGGCCGATAAGGTCATGCTAATTAGTTCTTATATAGCTTTGGGTGCTCTAAACCTACTGCCTCATTGGCTGGTATTGATTGTAATCATGCGCGATGTAGCCTTACTGTCCGGCGCTGTCTCCTATTTATCGATGACTAGACGTTTAGAAATAGAGCCAAGCTTAATCAGCAAATTCAATACATTTGTGCAAATCTTATTAGTGCTCGCGGTTGTCTATGGTCAAATAAAAGCTTTCCCTGTGATAATAATTCAAACACTTATTGGTCTAACTTTATTTGCGACCATTGCAAGTGGATACGACTATTTAGTTGAAGAACGCTCGAGACGAGCAGCAAAACATTCCAGTAAGCAAGCGTAAGCTCTTGCCGTTTCTTGTAAACTTGAATGATGACTTCCTGTGTGCAGACGCCTACGCAATATTCACTTGATATTGCATTGCCAAAATTTGCAACCTTTGAAACATTTATCGATAACAATAATAGTCAACTGCTATCTGTTTTAAAACAATTAGCGCAAGAATCATTATCTGAGCCGCTCCAATATTTTCTTTGGGGTTCAACAGGCACTGGGAAAACACATCTACTGCAAGCGATTTGTAACCGCCAAGCGAATACGCAACAAAATGCAATCTATCTGCCGATGAAAGAACTCGTTGGCCAACCGGCAAGTATATTAAATGATATGCAACAGTTGGATGTGCTGTGTATTGACGACCTCGATGCTGTGTTAGGTAATAAAGAATGGGATCGGCAACTATTTTTATTAATAAACGAATTGCGTGCTAACAATAAAAGTATTGTGATGACAGCGTCATCAAATCCGCACGAGGCTATGGTTTCATTTCCCGACCTAGCTTCAAGACTAGTGTGGGGTCCGGTATATAAATTAAACTTACTAGAAGATGATAAAAAAAGTCGCGCGATTCAAGAACACGCAAAAGTTCGCGGCTTAGAAGTTTCAGATGAAGTATGTAGTTTTTTGCTGAAGCGTTTTCCGCGTGATCTTAATAAACTTATAGGATTATTAGATAAGCTGGATAAAGAGTCTTTAGTTCAGCAAAAAAAAGTTACTGTGCCTTTTGTAAAGTCAGTGTTAAATATAAATTAAAACGACAAAGTTGCTACTCGTTTACCTAGCGCAAAACATAATTTTTTCTCTTCATCACTAATTTTATTATTACTTTCTGGCCCTGCTAAATGGCTTGCTCCATAAGGTGTGCCACCCGTATTGGTAGTGAGCAATTCGCTTTCACTATAGGGAATTCCTACAATCATCATACCGTGATGCAGTAATGGCAACATCATTGAAAGCAGAGTGGTTTCTTGTCCGCCGTGTAAGCTAGAAGTAGAGGTGAATAAGCCTGCAGGTTTATCAATTAATGCGCCGGATAACCATTGAGGACTGGAGTTATCTAAAAAGTATTTTAACGGCGCAGCCATATTCCCGAAACGAGTTGGGCTACCCATGAGTAAACCATCGCATTGCTCAAGATCAGCTGGTTCGGCATAGGGATACCCTTCTTCTGGAATACTTTCATCGACCGTCTCACAGGTAGTAGAGATTGGCGCTACGGTGCGAAGTGTAGCTTCTGCACCTTCTACAGAATTAACGCCTCTAGCAATATGTTGCGCCATATCTTTAGTAGCGCCATGGCGTGAATAATATAAGACTAAAATGTTTTTCATTATAAAATATCTAGAATATTTTCTGGGGGTCTGCCAATCGCTGCTTTACCATTGTGAACCACAATAGGTCGTTCAATTAAAATAGGAAATTTCATCATCGCATCTATAATCTCATCTTCGCTTGAAGCCGAACTTAATCCTGCTTCTTGGTAGGCGCTTTCATGTTTCCTCAATAGCTTGTCAGCGGAAAGTCCAAGCAAAGTAAGGATATTCTGTAAATCTGCTTTTGAAGGGGCAGTCTGTAAATACTCAACAACCTGAGGGTCTGTGCCTTTGTCATTTAATAGCTCTAAAGTCATACGACATTTAGAGCACTTTGGGTTGAAATAGATAGTGGGTTGTTCATTGCCCATTTGTGCTTTTTCTCCTGAATGAATCCGGTTATATTTAGTCAGTATAGGGTAAGCTAGAATTATATTTGATTATATCGATGAATATAACAAAGCAATTGTGTTTTCCATTATCGACACGATGTTGACCCAATGTGTAGCACTGTATTAACCAATCTATTGACTAGCGACCGACCATTTTTAATTCCAATCTGACTATGCCTATTTACGAATATCAATGTGAAGCCTGTGAGGCAGTGCACGAAGCCCTGCAAAAAATAAGTGACCCCTTGCTAAAGAAATGTCCAGAATGCGGCAAGTCTAAATTAAAGAAACTAGTTTCAGCACCTAGTTTTAGGTTAAGCGGTACAGGCTGGTACGAGACTGATTTTAAAACTGACAAAGATAAAAAACGCAATCTCGCCTCGGACGATTCCCAAAAGGAAGGCCAAAAGGAAGGCAAGAAGAAAGCAGACTCGAGTGAGAGCAAGTCTAAAGATAGTAAGTCAAAGTCTGCTAGCAAAGAGAACGTCAAAAAAGCTTCTCCAGACAAGCCTAAAGCCAAATCAAAGCAGTCCAAATAGCAGGTAAACTGCACGCTGACCATCATTAGCTATATTGCATAGCCTAGGGGCAAAACGTACTATTCGCCGCTGGGTAGCATATACATAAGGTAGAAAATGAGAACTCATTATTGCGGTCAGGTGACTGAAAAACTGATCGATCAAGAAATATCAGCCTGTGGCTGGGTTAATAAAAGACGTGACCATGGCGGGGTCATCTTTATCGATCTTCGCGATCGTGAAGGGATTCTTCAAGTTGTATTTGATCCCGATACACCTGAAATATTCGCGCTTGCCGAGCAAATTCGTAATGAATATGTATTGCATATTAAAGGTCGTGTTCGTATGCGACCAGAAGGCACCATCAATAACGATTTGCCTACGGGCCAAATCGAAGTATTAGCAAAAGAGTTGGTGGTTCTTAATGAATCCGATACCCCGCCATTTCAATTAGATGACGATGATGTGCATGAAGAAAATCGATTGAAATATCGATATGTAGATTTACGCCGTCCATTCATGCAAGAGCGTATTCGCACCAAAGCGAAAGTTGCTAGTGGGATTAGAAACTTTTTAGATGACAATGGTTTTCTAGATATAGAAACACCAATGCTGACTAAAGCGACTCCAGAAGGCGCTCGCGATTACTTAGTGCCAAGTCGTACACAGCCTGGTTCGTTTTTTGCCTTACCGCAGTCACCGCAATTATTTAAACAGTTGTTAATGATGAGTGGCTTTGATCGTTACTATCAAGTAGTGCGTTGTTTCCGAGATGAGGATTTACGCGCAGATCGTCAGCCAGAATTTACCCAGCTTGATATTGAAACCTCATTCATGGGGCAAGATGAAATCATGTCTATCATGGAAAAAATGATGCGTGAATCATTTAAAGAAAATTGTGATGTTGATTTAGATAATCCATTTCCAAGAATGACCTATGCAGATGCGATGCATCGTTTTGGAAGTGATAAGCCAGACTTACGTATTCCACTTGAATTTATCGACATTACTGACTTAATGAAAACCGTTGAGTTTAAAGTTTTCAATGCGCCTGCAAACGACAAAGAAAGTCGTATTGCTATGCTTAAGGTTCCAAATGGCTCAAAAATTTCACGCAAAGAAATCGACGGTTACACAGATTACGTAGGCCAATATGGTGCAAAAGGGTTGGCTTATATTAAATGTAATGATGTGTCTGATCTTAAAGAAGGTTTGCAGTCACCTATATTGAAATTCTTGCCAGAAGAAACCATCCAGCAATTAGTTGAAGTTTCTAAAGTAGAAAATGGCGATTTGCTATTCTTTGGTGCAGATAAGAAAACCGTTGTTAATGCTGCACTGGGTGCCTTGCGCGTCAAGATTGGCCACGATCTAAATATGGTAGAAGAGGGCTGGAAACCTTTATGGGTCATCGACTTCCCAATGCTTGAATGGGATCAAGATGCCAAGCGTTGGTCTGCCTTGCATCATCCATTTACTGCACCAGATTTTACTGATCCGCAAAAGTTAATTGATAATCCTGGTGAGGCGATGTCACAAGCCTACGATATGGTGTTAAACGGAACAGAAGTCGGTGGAGGTTCGGTACGTATTCATAAGCAAGATATGCAGGCCGCGGTATTTAAAGTATTAGGTATTGAAGAACAAGAAGCCGAAGAAAAATTTGGTTTCTTGCTCAAGGCACTAAAATTCGGTGCGCCACCTCATGGTGGCATAGCATTTGGTTTAGATCGCTTGGTGATGTTAATGACGGGAAGTCAGTCTATTCGCGATGTCATTCCTTTCCCTAAAACTCAAAACGCAACGTGTTTGTTAACCGATGCGCCTGCTGATGTTAGCGAACGTCAGTTAAAAGAATTGCATATTCGCAAACGTGTATCTAAGGTTGATAAAAGTTAGAAATCAATCGATTCTAATGTGTATGGACGCACAAGTGCCGTGTAAGCACGATTGCATGGATGCAGGAGGTAGAGTAACGCAGGATCAGTTACCGAGGATGTCTAGAATGGCTGAACTCATTAATGTGAGCTAAATAAATACTTTAGTTTAATTTACGTTTCGGATCTTGGATGAGAATCCAGGGTCTAATGACTACGGTCCACACTTCTGTGTTGTCTTTTTCCCATGCTATCGCATGCTGGTCAAAGTTTTTTACGAGTAGCCCAACTTCCATCCATTGTTTGATTTGATCTGCATCGTCTATAGAGATGGTATAGCCCACTTCAACCAAGTCTAAAGTATCGCTTACTAATATAAGAATGCCTTGGGCATAAAACCGTTCCAGTTCTTTCCAAGGTGATTTTGCGGTCTCGCCAACAATTTTGGCTTTTTCTCGTTGGATAAATTCTTCTAGTTGATCCATTAAGAATTAATAAGCTTGTTCGTTTTCTAATAGTTCACGCACATCATACGTAGCAGGTTGTGGCTGCAAATTAGATTTGGAAGTAAATTGCTTAGCTTCTCTAGAGTTTGGGAATTGCTGAACCAGTAAAAGTTTATATCTATCTGCCAGCTGAGGGTCTCCATTCGCTTCTGAAATTTGTGAACCTAGTAAAAGAGTCTTTGGTGTGGGTTGAGCGACTTTTTCGTATTCTTGCAATAACTTATAGGCATTGTCGTAGCTATAGTTACCATATTGGATTTTGGCGAGTTGATACCAAGGCACTGGAGACTTTGGATTAATTTTCAGCGCGGTGCTGAAGTAATTGGTGGCTTTTACTTTGTCTGGGATCCCAAGCACGCATAAGCCTGCGTTGGTATAGGCTACATCAGGTTGTGAGTTATTTTTATTTCTAGCAGCGGCTAAATAAATTTTCTCAGCTTCTAAGGGTTTGTCGTGTTTGCATAGAAAGCTTGCATAATTGGTTTGCGCAGCAGAGTGATTAGGATCATAGGATAAAGCGCGTTTAAAATAACGTTCAGCTTGCTCCGTTTGGTTATTCTTATTGTAGATAAGGCCGGCTACGGTATAGGCATCAGCAGATTTTGGGTTGAGCTCTAGTGCTTTCTTAACAGAGGCAAGGGCAGCATCTAACCTGCCTGCCTGCATATATTGAACGGCTTGGACTACATAGCCCTCATCTTGCACCTTAGATTTAGGTGGAGTGGATGCGCAGGAAGCAATTAAAAAAATTAGTGTGATAGCCACTAAAATATTAGCTAAACGCTTAGGAAAAAACGTTGCTTTATCTGTACACTTTAACGATGGGAGCATAATAAATTTCTTACAAAGCCTGTTATAAAACACTAATTTACCTAGTTTAAATGGAATATAAACGACCAGAATCTGTACTTGTCCTAGTATACACGCAAGCTAGTGAAGTCTTGATGCTGCGCCGCAAGTTCCCGAATGACTTCTGGCAGTCTGTTACGGGCAGTCTTGAATGGGAGGAAAATCAACAACAGGCGGCAGTACGTGAACTGCAAGAGGAGGCTGGGATTACCCAGCTCGAATTGCATGATTGTCAGTTTTCACAGAATTTCGAAATATATTCTATCTGGAGAGAGCGTTACGCCCCCGGAATCACCGAAAATCAGGAGCATGTGTTTAGTTTGGAGTTGCCTGAAAAAATTGATATTCAGTTGGACCCTAGAGAGCATGAAGAGTTTGTTTGGTTGCCTAAGCAAGAGGCTACTGATTTAGCTTTTTCGCATACCAATCAAGAGGCTATTCAGCGCTGGGTGCCTTAAAAATAAACTTAAATTTTAAATTAAGATAATGCGCGAAGTTGTTGTTTGCACACATGGTATTTGGATGAGAGGTTGGGTGATGAAGCCTATCTCCCGTTACTTAAGTGCCCATGGCCATGAGTGTGTGGAGTACTCCTATAAGAGTGTCAGGCGCAGTCCTAAAGAAAATGCTCAGATGTTGGGCAAATACGTACAACAATTGGATGCTGACATTGTACATTTTGTTGCCCATAGCTATGGCGGGCTCATTTTGCTGCACTATTTTCAAATGTTCGATACAGAGAAGCCAGGTAGGGTGGTAATGCTAGGGTCGCCGCTAACAGGTAGCGGTGTAGCGAAGCATTTGTCAAAAAATAATATGTTAAAAAATAATATCTTAGGGGAAAGTTCTAAGTCTTTACTTGGAAGTGTGCCAAGTTGGAAAGGTACGCATCCTCTAGCCGTTATTGCGGGTACTAAAGGCTATGGTGTAGGTCAAATGCTAGGAGCTTCACTTGATAAGCCTAATGATGGCACGGTCGCGGTATCTGAAACCAAAGTGAGTAACTGCACAGTACATATTCAGGTTCCCTATAGTCATACCGGCTTGCTGTTATCCAAAAACGTAGCAATGCTGGTAGATGAGTTCATTCGCACAGGAGACTGTCATTAGCCGGATCGTCTGCATTTTCCTCAAGCTATTCTTTATATAAGGGCTGTCTACTAATGGGAATGAAAGTGCTAAAATACTGCCGTTGATTTAGGAGAGCTTTGCTATGCCTATTCAAGGTATATCGAAGGTAGAAAACTAGAGGAGTTTCAATGGCGGGTCATAGTAAATGGGCCAATATTCAGCACCGCAAGAAAGCGCAAGATGCTAAACGCGGAAAGTTATTCACCAGGCTAATTCGTGAAATCACAGTTGCCGCTCGTATGGGTGGCTCAGACATGGATTCTAATCCGCGTCTACGTCTTGCCGTGGACAAAGGCCTATCCGCCAATATGAACAAGGATACGGTGGACCGTGCGATTAAGCGCGGCGCAGGTGAACAGGATAGCGATGAGTATGAAGAAATTCGTTACGAGGGTTACGGGCCTGGCGGTAGCGCAATTTTAGTAGATTGTATGACAGATAATCGAAACCGTACGGTTGCAGAAGTTCGTCATGCATTTACCAAATTTAATGGCAACATGAGTACATCAGGTTCAGTTGCCTACATGTTTGAGAATATGGGCGTTATTCAGTTTGCGCCTGGTACAGATGAAGATGCAGTTATGGAAGCGGCATTAGAGTCTGGTGCAGAAGATGTCGTCACCTCGGATGATTGCAGTATTGAAGTATTAACATCCCCTGAAGAATTTATAAACGTCAAAGATGCTTTGGTTGCTGCAGGTCTAAATCATGAAGAGGCCGAAGTTACTATGCGAGCAGATAATAGAGCTGCATTGTCAAACAAAGAAGGTGAAACCATGCTGAAACTATTGGATGTTTTGGATGAACTTGATGATGTGCAAAACGTTTTTTCTAATGCCGATATTCCAGATTCAGTTTACGAGGCTGTCACGTAGAGTATTGCATGCAATACAACGTACCCGAAAAGAAAGACAACATGGTTCGAATCTTGGGAATTGACCCAGGGTTGCAAATAACGGGCTTTGGAATCATTGAAAGTGATGGTAGAACTAGTCGTTATATTCATAGCGCAAACATTCGTGCCAAAAATACCAAAGATGGTGATGTAACCATCCCGCATCGTTTAGGCATTATTTTTAGTAAATTGTCAGAAGCGATTGAGCAATTCCAACCTGATGAAGTGGCAGTTGAAGAAGTGTTTATAAATAAAAATGCATCTTCTTCATTAAAGTTAGGGCATGCGCGCGGTGCTGCTATTTGTGCGGCAGTGAGTCAACGTGTTCCAGTTAGTGAATATAGCGCACGTTCGGTGAAACAAGCTGTAGTGGGAAATGGTGCTGCCAATAAAGATCAAATTCAACACATGGTGCTACGTTTACTTAGTTTGCGTGGTGAGTTGCAAGCAGATGAAGCGGATGCATTAGCCGTAAGTTTATGTCATGCGCATACTGCTTTAATGCTTAATAGCAAACGGATATCTACCAAATCAATTGTTGGGAGTTTTGCATGAGGATTTGTTCATGAGGCTGGGTTCATGATTGGACGTTTGCAAGGCGAAATCATTGAAAAGCAGGCGCCGTATCTTCTGTTAGATGTAAACGGTGTGGGTTACGAGCTAGAAGCGCCCATGTCTACGTTTTACGAATTACCGGAATGTGGTCAGTCGGTGATGTTGCACACCCATTTAATGGTTAGGGACGATGCACATACGCTTTATGCCTTCAAACAAGTGCGTGATCGAAGTTTGTTTCGTAATTTATTAAAAGTGAATGGTGTGGGCGCCAAAATGGCGTTGGCTATTTTGTCTGGTATGGATTCGAATGCGTTTACACAATGTATTCACCATGGCGATGTGGATTCACTAGTGAGAATACCGGGGGTTGGCAAAAAAACTGCGGAGCGATTAATTTTAGATATGCGTGACCGCTTGGATAAAGAAGTTACCTTGCAAGTTGCAAGTAATGGTAAAAATGGCAATAGCGTAAATAGTTATGTACAAGACCCGATTGCAGATGCGGTTTCAGCATTAGTTTCTTTAGGTTATAAGCCGAATGAAGCAAGTCGCATGGTGGGTAATGTCGATACAAAGAGTCAAAACAGTGAAGATATAATTCGTCAGGCACTAAAAACCAGCATGTCATAATACGGATTAAGTCAAAATAAATATTTATGTCTAATGTAAGCACCGAAATAGAAGAGTCACGAATCGTCGACACTAATGTTGAGAAAGAAGAAGTGGTTGCTGAAAATGCGATTCGGCCCAATCAACTAAGTGAGTACATTGGGCAAGAGAAAGTGTGTGAGCAGATGGAGATTTTTATTACTGCTGCTAGACAACGTCAAGAAGCTTTAGATCATGTGTTGATATTTGGGCCGCCAGGCTTAGGTAAAACAACTCTTTCACATATTGTGGCGAATGAAATGCAGGTTAGTTTGCGTCATACATCGGGTCCAGTATTAGAGCGTCCGGGTGATTTAGCTGCGATCCTTACTAATTTAGAACCACATGATGTGTTATTTGTGGATGAGATCCATCGCTTAAGCCCTGTAGTTGAAGAAATTTTATATCCTGCAATGGAGGATTTTCAATTAGACATTATAATTGGAGAAGGGCCAGCAGCGCGTTCAATTAAATTAGATCTACCGCCATTTACTTTAGTAGGGGCTACAACACGAGCAGGGTTGTTGACTTCTCCGTTAAGAGATCGATTTGGAATTGTGCAGCGCCTTGAGTTTTACAATACTGAAGAATTGGCAACCATTGTTCGACGTTCTGCAAAAATATTAGATGTGAAGCTCAATGATGATGGTGCAATACAGATAGCGAAACGTTCTAGAGGTACGCCTAGAATTGCGAATCGTTTATTGCGACGTGTGCGTGATTATGCGCAAGTTAAAGCAGATGGTGTGGTGACTAGTAAAGTTGCAGATGCTGCGCTAGATATGTTGAGTGTAGATGAACATGGTTTTGATAATATGGACAGACGATTGCTGCTTGCGGTGATTGAAAAATTTGAAGGTGGGCCAGTAGGTGTGGATAGTCTGGCTGCAGCTATTGGAGAAGAGCGCGGCACCATTGAAGATGTCATCGAGCCATTTTTAATTCTTAAGGGCTTCATGATGCGTACGCCACGTGGCCGGGTGGCAACGGGGCATGCCTATCGTCATTTCGGAATTAAAATTCCACAGCATAATTTAAGTTCTTCAATAGAGGCAGACTCTAGTGAGGATCTGTTCTCATCTACATCACATGAAACTACCCAGTAAGTTTAATTACGATTAATGAAGCCCTTTGTATGGCAAACGCGTGTGTACTACGAGGACACCGATGCAGGTGGAGTGGTGTATTACGCTAATTATTTGAAATATATGGAACGTGCCAGAACCGAGTGGTTACGGGCGCTGGGTATTGATCAGGATGCTTTAATAAAAGAACTGAACGTTTTATTCGCAGTACGGTCAGTAACTATAGATTATAAGAAGCCTGCTAGATTTAATGATGCGTTAACGGTAAATGTGGTGCCTAATGTCTTAAAACCGGCGAGTATTTCTTTTAAGCAAGACATAAGCCAACAAGCCAATGAAGCTTGTGTATGTACGACAAGTGAAGTGAATGTTGTTTGTTTGAACGCTAAAGACTTTTCGCCCAATCCTATTCCTAAAAATTTATATAAGATTATTCAATCTGGTGAAATATAACAATGACGACTGATACCAGTATTTTAGGCTTGATAATGGAAGCCAGCCTGGTGGTGCAACTGGTGATGCTGATTTTGCTAGTTGCATCGGTCATTTCATGGACCATGATGGTTAGTAAGTGGAAAATTATTCGTGATGCACGAATTAGTGCGGATAATTTTGAAGATCGATTTTGGTCTGGTACAGATCTTGCTTCGCTGTATGAAAAAGTCAGAGTAAAAAAAGATCCTGCCGGCATGGAGCATATCTTCCTTGCGGGATTTAAAGAATATGTGCGTTTGCACCGCCAGCAACGCGTTTCACCTGAAGCGATAACGGATACTGCATTGCGTTCGATGAAAGTGGCGATGGCACGTGAAGTGGAAGCGCTAGAACACTATCTTTCTTTTTTAGCTACGGTAGGTTCTACCGCACCCTATATTGGTTTATTTGGAACGGTGTGGGGCATTATGAATTCATTTCGTGCATTAGGTGATGTGCAACAAGCCACGCTTTCTGCAGTGGCTCCCGGTATTGCTGAAGCCTTGATAGCAACCGCAATGGGGTTATTTGCTGCGATTCCTGCGGTTATTGCTTACAACCACTATTCCACCAATGTAGAGCGCCTAATTATGCGCTATGACAATTTTGTTGAAGAGTTTACGGCATTATTGCAGCGTCAAGCATTGACCAAAGATATGGATATGCAAGCCCAGGCACGTGAGTAGAGATATATCATGGCATATGTAGGCATTAAACGTCGCAAGCGCATGGCTGAGATCAATGTGGTTCCATATATTGATGTCACCTTGGTGTTGCTGGTGATTTTTATGGTTACCGCGCCCTTATTTCATCAAGGGGTTGAGGTGGATTTACCCTCAGCACCTGCGAAGCCGCTGGAAAAAACTGATGAAAACCAAGAACCTCTGATTATTTCAGTAGATCGTGCTGGGCAAATTTTTGTGAATAAATCTGACACTCCAAGCGATCCAGTAGCTGATGAGTTATTTAGAAACCAAATCGAAGTAATCCTATCTAAAGAACCAAGTCCTATATATGTGCGTGGAGATAATGGTGTGGATTATGGGCGTGTCGTAACAGTGATGGTAATGCTGCAAGAAGCAGGAGCTGAGAATGTGGGATTGATTACAGACCCAACAGTCTCTGATTCCACTACGCCCGATTTTGCTGTGAAAGAACTCGATCCATTATAAGTCATGGCTAAATTTAAGCGACATTTGCCAATGTCGGCAACAATTGCGATTGTTGTTCATGTGGCGATCATTTTATTTTTGGTGGTTGGTTTTCAATTCAAAAAAGAACAAAAAGCTAATCCGCTTGATAATATTAATACGATTAATGCCACGGTTATTAATTCTAAAAAATTAGATGAAAAAAAGCAATCTAAAGAAAACGAGCAACAAAAGAAATTAGCTGAAGAAAAGAAGCAGCAAGAAATTAAACAAAAACAAGAAGAAAAGAAACAACAACTTCAGGCTGAGTTAGAAGCGGAAAAAATAAAGTCAGAGGAAGCGCAAAAGAGAGCTGAGGTTGAACAGCAAAAATCAGAAGAAATAAAAAAACAAGCTGAAGCTGAAAAGCAGCGTTTAGAAGAGGAAGTAAAAAAACAGGCTGAGGCTGAAAAACTTGCAAAGGAAAAGAAGAAAGCTGAAGAAGTCAAAAAATTAGCTGCCGAGAAAAAACGCAAAGAAGAAGAGGCTAAGAAGTTAGCCCAGAAAAAGGCAGAAGAAAAGAAACGTAAAGAAGCTGAAATATTGGCAGCAGAAAAAGTTGCAGAACAAGAACGTTTAGCAAAGATATTAGCTGTAGAAGAGGCTGAAATTAATGCTGCAGAAGCAGAAGCGCAGCGTGTTGCTAAAGCTCGCGCTATGAGTAGAGATATTGCAATTTACCAAGATGCGATACGCAGTAGGATACAAAGTCGCTGGCGAAAGCCGCTAAGCGAACAGTCCGATGCATGGTGCAAAGTGTATGTGCGTCAAGCGCCAGGAGGATACGTAGAGAAAGTTGTAGTTGAGCAATGTACGGGCGATGAAGCATTTCGTCGCTCAGTTGAAGAAGCAGTCTGGAAATCAGATCCGTTGCCTGAGCCGCCTACACCTGAACTATTTGATCGAGATTTGCGTTTTAAATTTATTCCGGAGATTTAATGAAAACTTTAGTTAGAGTAATTGCCTTAAGTATGTTTCTTTTTATTGGGCAAAGTGCGCATGCAGTACTAGAAATTGAAATTACTCAAGGTGTTGAAGGTGCGCTGCCGATAGCAATTGCTGTTTTTGCTGGTGACACCTATAGCTCACCTGAGGCGATCGAAACGATAGTGCGAAATGATTTAGCAAGAAGCGGTCTTTTTGATGTGCTGGATAAGCAGCGCTTTCCTCAAGCGGTGGTAAGCACGTCGCAGTTAAATTTTAAAGCTTGGCGCGATATAGGGGTAGAGAGTTTGTTGCTTGGAAAAATAACGCAAGCCGGTGAGGGTCAATATCGCATTGAATTTCAGTTAATTGATTTAATAAGAAAGAAAAGATTGCTAGGTAATGTAATTCCTGCTGGTACGAAAGATGTGCGCAAAGTAGGCCATAAAATTAGTGATTTGGTTTTTGAGACGTTAACGGGAATTCGAGGTGCATTTAGTACGCGCGTGGCTTATGTCAGTACAGTGAGCCAAAGTGCCTCAAAAAAATATGTACTACAAATTGCAGATGCGGATGGCTACAATGCCAGAGCTATTTTCTCATCCAGTAAGCAGATATTATCACCAGCCTGGTCGCCAGATGGTTCGCGCTTAGCCTATGTCTCATTTGAAAGTGGTAACTCAGCCATTTATATACAAGACATTATCCAAGGTACGCGTGCAAAAGTATCTGCTAAAAAGGGTATCAATAGTGCACCCTCATGGTCACCCAGTGGAAGACAATTGGCGTTAACATTATCAGCTTCAGGCAGTCCGGATATCTATATTTTGGATCTTGCCGCTAAGAACCTTAAACGTCTCACGAGTGGTCCAGCGATTGATACCGAGCCGAGTTGGATGCCAGACGGAAAAACTTTATTATTCACTTCTGATCGAAGTGGAGGTCCACAGATTTATCAAGTGTCAGTTAATGGCGGTAAAGCTCAACGACTGACATTTGAGGGCAAATATAATGCAGCCGCAGATGTTTCGCCAGATGGTCGTTATCTAGCCTTGGTGAACAATAGTGGTAATGGATTTCGAGTAGCGGTGATGGATATGCAATCAAAGGCCATGCGAGTAATTAGCAATGGTAATTTAGATGAGGGGCCGAGTTTTGCGCCTAACGGCAGTATGATTATGTATGCAACTGCAGATCAAGGTCGAGGAGTTTTAGCTGCTGTAAGTGCAGATGGGAGAGTTAAACAGAAACTACGTTTAACCGAAGGCGATGTGCGTGAACCATCTTGGTCACCATTTCGTTAATATATGTTTCGAAATTTAATCTGTTTCGAATATTTCATTGGTAACCACAAAGAGGAGTGAGTTATGACAAAGCAACTATTTATAGTATTTTTTATAAGTTTATTTTTAACACTGGGCGCATGTAGCACCAGTACCAAGCAAATGCCTGGTGATGTAATCAGTGATGATTACGAAGGTGGTGATCCTTCTTTAGAAGATGCATCAACAACAGGTCTTGAGGGTGAGGGTGGCTTAGCCATGAGTGATCTTGATGATGTTATCGCCCAATCAGGTAATGTTGTATATTTTGATTACAATAGTACTGAAATTCGTGATGAGTCTTTACCATTAATCATGGCTGCTGCAGAGTCGCTAACGGCTAATCCGGCATCACAACTTCGCTTAGAAGGCCATGCAGATGAGCGGGGCACTCGTGAATTTAACCTTGCGTTAGGTGAGCAACGTGCACAAACTGTGCGTGATTTAATTATGCTGCAAGGCGTAAGTGGCAATCAGCTCGACATTGTGAGTTATGGCGAAGAAAAGCCTGCAGTTGTAGGTTCAGGTGAACAGTCATGGCAGCAAAATAGAAGAGTTGAAATCATTCAGTAAGAACAGCTGGCTAAAATTATGGATAGAAAATTAAGGATGAAATGTAAATCATTTTGGCCAAAGCTATTGGTGACACTTGTTTTAATGCAAGTGCCTACCATGGCGGTTGCGCACAAGGCTAATAACGAGCGACTCGATGCATTGAATGCAAGAGTGCAGCGTGTCGAGCGAGTAGCTATTAGTGAAGCATTGGTGAATCTGTCACAGCGCATCAATGCATTGCAGCGCGAGATACAGCAATTGCGCGGTGAAAATGAGCAGCTTACTCATGAGTTAAATACTCTGAAAACGCGTCAACGTGAGCAGTTTTTGGATATTGATCAACGTTTGCAGACATCTGGATCAATGACTAATAAATCTAATTCAGAAGACGGCATGCTTCTTGATAATAACTCTGTAACTCAAGCTCATACATCTGGTTCTGTTAATGATACAAACCAGCAAGTAGCTACAACGAGTGGCACTGTAGTTTCTAATAGCGCTTCAAATGATGCTGCGCAAGATTATAAGAATGCGTTTACTCTGCTTAAGCAAGGTAAGTATGACGATTCCATTCTGGCGTTTAATGGTTTTTTGCAAACTCATTCACAAAGCAAGTATGCGTCTAATGCGCAATATTGGTTAGCCGAAGCGAATTATGTATCTAAACGATATCCGCAAGCCTTAACTGAGTTTTCTAAAGTGATTGAGCAGTATCCTGCCAGTTCTAAAGTGGCAGATGCTAAATTGAAGTTGGGTTTTACTCATTATGAGTTAGGTCAATATGAAGAATCTCGTGTTGAGCTAACCCGATTACGTGCACAGTTTCCTAATTCAAGTGTTGCGAGTTTAGCTCAACAACGACTAGAGCGTATGGCCAGAGAAGGTCATTAAATTCAAAGCAAGCTCTGATTTATTCTGATATGCCGCTCATTCCGATATTTTTTGCCTTATCTCAGCATAAATCAGAGCTTGCTAAACATTTATGAGTGCTACCATCACATCATTGGGTACACGTCCGCAAGCTGAAAAGCTTCGTATTACCGAAATATTCGCATCGATTCAAGGTGAATCGACAAGTGTTGGTATGCCAACTGTTTTTGTGCGTTTAACGGGTTGCCCGTTACGTTGCCAATATTGTGATACTGCCTATGCGTTTAGTGGTGGTGACTGGATGCAGCTTGATGAAATTTCTTCAAAAGTTAAGGCTTTTAATCTCAAATATGTAACGGTAACGGGTGGAGAGCCGCTTGCACAAAAGTCTTGTTTGAATTTGTTAAGTGCACTGTGCGATCAAGACTACAAGGTATCTCTTGAAACCAGTGGCGCATTAGATATTAGCGAAGTAGATCCTCGTGTAATTAAGGTGATGGATATAAAAACGCCTGCATCACAAGAGGCGAGTAAAAATCGTTGGGAAAATATCAGTTATCTGCGTGAACAAGACCAAGTTAAGTTTGTAATTTGTAATCAATCTGATTATGCATGGGCAAAAAATATTGTAGTGGAGCATCAGTTAAGAGGCCGGTGTGAAGTTTTATTTTCGCCCGTTATGGATGAAACAGGTACGGGTCAGCTTGAGGCTAAACAACTTGCAGAATGGATTGTGCAAGATCAGCTCGATATACGTTTTCAGTTGCAACTACATAAAATACTTTGGGGTGACGTTGCAGGAAAATAATTATCACATGAATATTTATGGTTTATGAAGTAACGGTGTTCCTGGAAAATAATAACTCCATGTATATATTTTGGTCTAAACCGTAATAATGTGCCTGGCAAATGAAAAACCAGATATATATAAGAAATTTGCACTAAAATTCTACGAAATTGGCCATTCATAAACAAGCAATCGTACTCCTTTCTGGAGGACTAGATTCCGCAACTACACTTGCTATCGCTCAATCAACAGATTTTGATTGCTATGCTTTAAGTTTTTCTTATGGTCAACGCCATAACGCGGAGTTGGATGCAGCAACTAAAATCGCTAGTTTAGCTAATGTTATCGAGCATAAAATATTTGATATTGATCTTGCTACCTTTAAAGGTTCAGCTTTAACGGACGATGAAATTTGTGTTCCGCAAGCTGAATCAGTAATTGCATCAGAGGGCATTCCGGTTACCTATGTCCCAGCCCGAAATACCGTATTTCTGTCTATCGCATTAGCTTGGGCAGAAGTGCTACAGATTGAAGACATATACATTGGTGTGAATGCAGTCGATTATTCTGGTTATCCTGATTGTAGGCCAGAATTTATACAAGCATATGAAACCATGGCGAATTTAGCGACTAAGGCCGGTGTTGAAGGTAATGTGCTTAAAATTCATACACCTCTGATCTCATTAAGCAAAGCCGAGATCATTACCTTAGGCAGTGAGCTAGATGTGGATTATTCTAAAACCGTTTCTTGTTACTTGGCAGATGAGCAGGGTAAAGCTTGTGGAAGTTGTGATTCTTGTCATTTTCGCAAGCAAGGTTTTATAGATGCCAGAATTGTTGATCCGACTCAATATAAATGATGCAAACTAGCCAGAAGTGGATAGGTGTATGCATGGAGCTTTATTAAAATTTACGGTAGGATATCGCGCTTCGCGTGGGCCGTTAGCTCAGCTGGTAGAGCACTCGGCTTTTAACCGAATTGTCGTGAGTTCGAATCTCACACGGCCCACCATTTTTATGATTTTATAATTATTTTGTTAATAATTATAAGTGTTACCTAGCAATAGTCGTCGCTTCTGTGTCTGATATGGCTAAGTCCACATTGACTGCCGTAGGAGCTTCTTTACTTGAGTTATTTTCTTCAGAAATTTCATTTTCAGCTATGTCTATAGGGTTCGTTACGGACATTGCGTGAAATAATGTCTCTACTTGTCGTGGTGAGACTTCTATAGCAAAGTTTTGTTTATAGTCAATGGAAAACTGTTTTAACGAATTTCTAGTTTTCGCGCCAAAAAAACCATCTACATTGCCTGCAACATATCCAAGCCTATTTAAATAGAACTGAATTGTAGTAATCAGTTGTTTTTCAGATGGTGTTTCTTCAGGATCATGGTTAGCCTGCAAGATAGTTATTATATTTTTATCATTAGTCTTATGTGCAAAATCTATTGCTGTCATGTCCTCTTTGGATATCAGATCTGTGTCAGCGCCTAACTTTAGAAGTATACCAACCGTATTAATGCTGCCCATGCTAGATGCGTGCATGGGAGGAGTTATTGCACTTTCGTAATGATGATTAATATCTGCGCTGAATGCTATGAGTTGTTCTACTTCATTGGCACTGTCCATATCGATAGCATTATATAAAGACTCGTAAATGCCAATGATAAGTCCTTGTTGACTATCTTCGCTAGAGTCATTTATTAAGCCATTTGTTTCGGCTGCAAGTACTATATTTAAACTCGCAGAAATAATAAGTAGAAGTGTGAGTTGTTTTTTTGTCGGGGAACATCCTGTTCACTTAAATATTTGAAATTATTATATTTATCATAGTGGGTTACAGAGGGTACATCTATTTAAATGCATTGAAAATGAGATATAGAGCATATTCTTTGATCAATTTCTGCATTTATTTAGAAATAAACCTTTGGGCAACTATTGTTATTCGCATATAAACAAGCCTTGAAAAACAAGGCATTTATTCAACAGCGATAGTTTTACTTAGGTCTTGTTTGGACTCACCATTGTGAAGGTGATCAGCGTGACGAAGCGCCAATACTTATACAAGTACAATGCAGCATTACATCCATACCTGCGAGAGTAATGCTAGTCAATATTGGCGCAGAACCGAGGTATGGTGCAGAATGCAGTAGTGCAATTCTATCTAAGGATAGTTGCTAACAATCCAATACGTTATTACGCTCCCACTCACTTAGATGGGATGTGAATTGATCCCACTCTTGCATTTTTAGTTTTACAAATGATCCAACGAGCTCTTCACCAAGGCCTTGTTGAATAATTTTATTTTTCTCTAATAAGCGCAGCGCATCAAGCAGATTGGTAGGCAATAATTTAGCATTTTTTACTTTATGTCCTTCTTCATACATATCAATATGCAAAGGTTCGCCAGGATCACGTTTACTTTCGACTCCTTCTAATCCTGCTGCGATAATGCCTGCTTGTAGTAGATAGGGGTTAACTGCACCATCCATTAAGCGTAACTCAAACCTACCGTCATCTGGAACGCGAATCATATGGGTGCGGTTATTGCCAGAATAGGTAATGGAGCTTGGTGACCAGGTAGCACCAGAGGTTGTGCGTGGAGCACTAATGCGTTTGTAACTGTTAACAGTAGGATTAAAAATCGCACATAGAGATTGTGCATGTTGCATGATGCCACCTAAAAATTGATAGGCTAGTTTAGATAAACCTAAATCATCATTTTTGCTTAAAAATAAATTCTTTTTACCTGTTTTGTCCCAAATAGAAACGTGTGCATGACAACCGTTGCCAGTTAGATTGAGAAATGGTTTGGGCGCAAAAGTAGCGCGTAGCCCGTGTTGTTCGGCGAGAGCTTTAGTCATGTATTTAAAAAACACATGTCGATCTGCGGTTTTTAGTGCGTCGTCATAATCCCAATTCATTTCGAATTGACCATTCGCATCTTCATGATCATTTTGATAGGGGTTCCAACCGAGCTTAATCATGCAATCGCATATTTCACTGATAAGGGGGTATTGGCGCATAACAGCTTGCTGGTCGTAACAAGGTTTGGTTTGTGTGTCGGCAGAGTCGGCTAATGCTGTACCTTCTTGGTTAATTAAAAAATATTCACACTCCACTCCTGTCTTTACGCGATAACCTTTCTTAGTAGCGCGCGCTAGTTGTCTTTTTAATGCAACGCGCGGAGAGGCTTCAACTTCTTTGCCATCCATCCATAAATCACAGGCTACCCATGCAACTTCGGGGTTCCACGGTAATTGAATTAGACTGCTGGGATCTGGGACACCAAATAAATCTGGGTGGGCTGGGGTCATGTCTAGCCAGGCAGCAAAACCAGCAAAGCCAGCGCCATTTTTTTGCATATCTTTAATGGCACGTGCTGGTGCTAGCTTTGCGCGTAGATTTCCAAATAAATCTACAAAGCTAACCAGAAAATATTTAATGCCTTTTTCTTTTGCTACTTTTTCTAAATCTATAGCCATGACACATCCTCCGGGAGATATTATTATATTAAATTAACATGTTAACGATCTAATATTGGCCTGGAATCCAATCAGTACCAGCTAATGGTACCTTAGCCATTGCTGCTGCCTCAACAGTTAGCGCAACTAAATCTTCGGGTTCTAAATTATGTAAATGTGATTTTCCGCAAGCTCGCGCCAAGGTTTGCGCTTCTAGTACCATGGTCTGCAATAAGTTTTTAATGCGTCGCCCACCTAATTCTGGATCTAAATTTTTGGATAACTCAGGATCCTGAGTGGTTATTCCAGCAGGGTCACGACCTTCATGATACGCATCGTAATAACCAGGAGCGGTGCCC
>CAXMUG010000098.1:0-1624 GCA_964196535.1 uncultured Mycobacterium sp.
GTTCAATTAGATCGCGCGTTGCAAAACATGCGCCGAAAGCATAGCGACATTGAGCGATATATTTTTTTGTCAGCGCTGCAAAGCAGAAATGAAAGACTGTATTACCGTTTGGTGTTAGAGAATATTCAAGAGGTAATGCCACTGATTTACACGCCGACTGTCGGGCAAGCGTGTAAAGAGTTTGCTGCAATCTTTCGTCAACCTAAAGGTATTTATATAACTGCAAAAGATCGTGGCAAGGTGCATGAAATTTTTACTAACTGGCCAGAAAAAGATGTGCGTGTGATTGTGGTTACGGATGGAGAAAGAATATTAGGTTTAGGAGATTTAGGCGCGAATGGCATGGGGATCTCCATAGGTAAGCTAGCGTTATATGTTGCTTGTGCAGGAATACAGCCAAATCAGTGTTTACCTGTAATGATCGATGTAGGTACTAATAATCAAGAGCTACTAAATGATCCACTATATTTAGGTTTGAGGCATAAAAGGGTGCAAGGCGATGAGTACGATTCTTTGGTGGATGAGTTTGTTCAGTCCGTCCAAACTGCATACCCAAAAGCGTTAATTCAATTTGAAGATTTTCTTACACCCAATGCTTATCGCCTGTTGAATAAGTATCGTAAGCAAGTGCTATGTTTTAATGATGATATCCAAGGTACAGCTGGAGTTGCATTAGCGGGTGTCTATGCATCAACACGTATATCAGGCGTCGCATTTAAGGATTTGCGAATTATGTTTCTTGGTGCTGGGTCTGCTGCAACGGGTATTGCAGACTTAGTTACCTATGCATTTCAAAAAGAAGGCTTTAGTGAGAAAGAGGCACGAAACAAACTTTGGTTTGTAGATATAGAAGGCCTAGTGGTTAATTCTCGCAATGATCTTCTTCCTCATAACTTGCCATATGCTCATGATCATCCACCGGCTGATTTCATCTCAGCAATTAAGCAAATTAAACCACATATTTTAATAGGTGCGACGGGTTTTCCTGGAACGTTTACACAAGAAGCCATAGAGCTAATGGCTGAAATTAATGAACGCCCAGCATTATTTGCATTATCGAATCCGACATCGCGTGCAGAGTGTACGGCTGAACAAGCTTATGAGTGGAGTCAGGGACGCGCAATATTTACCAGCGGCAGCCCATTTTCGGAAGTGAATTATTTGGATAAAGTATTTAAACCTGGCCAAGGTAATAATGCGTATATATTTCCAGGGATAGGGTTAGGTGCAGTAGTGAGTAAAGCCACACGTATTACAGAAAATATGTTCTTAGCTGCAGCAAGAGCGTTAGCTGATCTTGTTAGTGAAGAAGACTTATCGGTAGGGTCTATTTACCCACCATTGCAAAATATTCGCGAGGTGTCACTTCAGATTGCTATAGCGGTTGTTGACGAAGTGATTGCTAGCAATGTTAGTTCTATACAAAAGCCTAGAGACTTGAAACAGAAAATAGAAGATTATATGTATGAGCCTACTTATTGAGTAGGCAAAAAAACGGCGAACTAAAAGTTCGCCGTTTCATTAACAAGTTTAGAGGCTAATTACTTCTCACCACATTTGCCTTCACCGCATTTTCCTTCTGCGTCAGCTTTACCTTCACCGCATTTGCCTTCACCGCATTTTC
>CAXMUG010000099.1:0-5508 GCA_964196535.1 uncultured Mycobacterium sp.
ATTAAGGTGTGAATAGACTACGAGGATAAATTATGTATCACGGTGATATATCAAGTAGTAAAGATGCGGTAGGTGTTGCAGTTGTAAACTATAAAATGCCACGATTGCATTCTAAAGCAGAGGTCCTCGATAATGCGCGCAATATTGCAAACATGATCGAAGGCATGAAAGTAGGTTTACCAGGAATGGATCTGGTTATTTTCCCTGAATACAGTACGCATGGGATTATGTATGATGAGACAGAGATGTATGAAACTGCATCAAGTATTCCAGGTGATGAAACTGAAATTTTTGCAGAAGCATGTCGTAATGCAAAAGTTTGGGGTGTGTTTTCTTTAACGGGAGAGCGCCATGAAGATCATCCAAATAAAGCGCCGTATAACACGCTTATTTTGATGAATGATAAAGGCGAAATTGTGCAGAAGTATCGCAAGATCATGCCATGGGTTCCCATTGAAGGCTGGTATCCAGGAAATTGCACCTATGTTTCAGATGGTCCAAAAGGTTTAAAGATCAGTCTAATAATTTGTGATGATGGTAATTATCCTGAAATTTGGCGTGACTGTGCAATGAAAGGAGCAGAGCTAATTGTTCGTTGCCAAGGCTATATGTATCCATCAAAGGATCAACAAGTCCTGGTTGCAAAAGCTATGGCATGGATGAATAACACCTATGTTGCAGTTGCAAATGCTACTGGATTTGATGGGGTGTATTCTTACTTTGGTCACTCTGCAATTGTTGGTTTTGATGGACGTACATTAGGTGAATGTGGTGAAGAAGATATGGGTGTTCAATATGCCAATCTATCTGTTTCACTAATTCGTGATGCACGTAAAAATCAGCAATCTGAAAACCATCTGTTCAAACTTCTACATCGTGGCTACACCGGTAAAATTAATTCAGGTGAAGGTGATACAGGTGTTGCTGAGTGTCCGTTTGACTTTTACAAAAAATGGATTACAGATCCTGAGGCCGCACGTGAAATGGTGGAATCCATTACCAGAACAACTGTGGGCACAGAAGAATGTGAAATTGAAGGGATACCAAACCCTAAGACTCACAGATAATTTTGTAGAAAGTAAGGTGGAGACTTATTTGCGTCTTCACCTTAATTCTTCTTAATAATAAAGCGCATTTTAAATTCGCTGAACATTTTGAGTACATAGTGAGTGCATGGGTATGAATCTTGATGATTATTTAATAACAGAAGAACCTTACTACTCATCAACTCATAACGAAATTCAGTTGTTTGAGGCGGCCTATGCAAACCGTATGCCGATGATGCTTAAAGGACCCACCGGCTGTGGTAAAACGCGATTTGTTGAATACATGGCATGGAAACTTAAAAAACCACTCATTACCGTATCCTGTCATGAGGATATGACCGCATCAGATCTTGTCGGTCGTTATCTGCTCGATGCCGAAGGGACGGTGTGGCATGATGGGCCCTTAACTTTAGCAGTGCGTCACGGTGCTATATGTTACTTAGATGAAATTGTTGAGGCCAGACAAGATACCAGCGTAGTTATTCATTCTTTAACGGATGATCGACGTATGCTTTCTTTGGAAAAGAAAAATGAAGTGATAAAAGCAAATAAAGATTTCCAAGTTGTAATTTCTTATAATCCAGGTTATCAGAGTGTGTTAAAAGATCTGAAAGAATCAACAAAACAAAGATTTGGTGCCATAGACTTTGATTACCCGAAAGCTGAAGACGAAGCGAAAATAATTTCGCATGAATCAGGTATTGATAACAAAATAGCTGCAAAACTGGTACAAATTTCTGAACGTTCTAGAAATCTAAAAGGCCATGGTTTAGATGAAGGAGCATCTACTCGCATGTTAATTTACGCAGCGCAACTTATATCCAAGGGTATTCCTTTAGAAGAGGCCTGCGAAGTGGCATTGGTGTTGCCGATTACGGATGATCTTGATATTCGTAATGCACTGAGTTCGGCAATTGAAGCTTGCGCGTGAGGTGATATTTGAATGTCACCACGACGCGAGGAAAGCATGCAATTTCTTCGCAACCCCAAGAACCTGCACAAGAACCTGGAGATCCAGACGAACGCCTAGTTTTTCTTATTAATGAAGGAAAACTGCTTTTTCCAAATGAATATTACCCGTTATGGGAAACTGCCTGTAATAAACTTTCGCATGCTGGTTATGGTGCTTTAATACCACTTTCTTATGCACGTCATTCACCAAAATTAGTTAAAATATTAAATCCCGAAGCGGCAATTAATTTAGCGGCAACCGTTTCGTTAGCGGCAATTAAAGTGAATCGTGCTGCAGCAGAATTGTTGCCAAAAGCTGCAGTGGATGCTGCGCATGAATTAAAATCTACACAGGCATTTTCTTCTTGGGTAACGACTATTGAAGAAATTATCTATCACGCATCCGAATCTTTGCTTGCCGTTTTAGAGCGCACACAAAAAATAGTTACTACCTTAACGCCTGATCAATTTAAATCTTGGGTATTAACGGGATTGCGCTCAACGGGAGATGATGCCTTACGTCAAATTAGCTATTTTAGTTTTATAGACCCTGAATCAGAAAAGTGGTTTAGACACGAAGCGGGAGATGTTGTTTTCACAGATCTAGATCGCCGCTTAAAACTCTATTTGATTTCTCTTTGGAGCTTGCGTCCGCCTATTCGTGACCTTCCAGCCTCTACGTCACCATTATCGTTAAGACGGATTTCAATTAGTAATGGTGTGGTGCGTGTACCTGAAGTGTTTCCGGGTTTTCATGATGTGCAAGCAGAAAGAATTTTTCGTGCAGGACTTGCACATGTAGGTGCACACTTGGTGTATTCAACTACGATATTTCCTTTAGGTGAGCTAAAACCTATACAAGTAGCCTTGGTTTCGTTACTTGAAGATGCTCGGGTAGAGCATTTAGCGATGCAATCCTTTCCAGGTTTGCGAAAACTTTGGCAGCCATTTCATGTTGCAAAGCCTAGTGGACCAAAACTGGTGCCATTGTTATTAACTCGACTTGCGCGTGCACTTATTGATAAGGAATATAAAGATAAAGATGGTTGGGTGCAAAAGGGTCGTGACATGTTTTTTGATCCACAAAATGATATGACGGATTCAGCAATGTGCCGAAAGATTGGAGTGCTTTTAGGTAATGATTTAGGCCAGTTACGCGCACAATTTAATGCAAAAACCTATGTAGTCGAGCCTGCTTATAGAGACGATAATATGGGTTTGTGGGACTTTGGAGACCAGCAAGGTCAAGAAGAAGATAATGATGGCATCTTTATTGAAGCGATGCGTATGGACCGAGAAGAGAAAGATGATGATTCCCAAGATTCTGAGCAAGAGAAAAATGAAAATACTGATGATGAGCAACAATATCATGCACGAGAAAGTACAGATTCAGAACAAAGAGAATCAGAAGTAGCGGTGCGCTACCCTGAATATGATTATTTAACCGGGTCTGAACGACCTAACTGGACTTGCGTATTGGAATATTTTCCTGATTTTGGGGATGCATATAAGATTGAGCGATTTTTGGAAAAACATAATAACCTTGTTAATCGAATAACAAATTTAATTCAAACCGCTAAAGTAAGTTTACCGGAACGATTGCATCATCAAAGCGTAGGTGAGTCCTTAGATATAGATGCATGTATTAATGCAGTGATTAGTCGAAGGATGGGGGACACTCCAGATCCTAGGATTTATAGCACTACTGAACGAAAGCATCGTGATTTATCGGTCTTGGTATTGTTAGATATTTCTAACTCAACGAATGATAAGGTTAAAACAGCAGACACATCAGTTTTAGAGCTTGAGCTACAAGCAACTAGTTTACTTGCCTATGCAATGTCTGAATTAGATGACCCATTTGCTATTGCTGCATTTTGTTCAGACGGCAAAGAAGACGTTCATTATTATCGAATTAAGGATTTTAATTCACCCTATGACGCCACGGCTCGCGCACATTTAGCAGGCTTGCAGGGTAAATTATCAACCCGAATGGGTGCGGCAATGAGGCATGCTACAAGAGATTTAGTAGATCAACGTACACATAGAAGATTACTGTTGGTAATTTCAGATGGTGAGCCTTCGGATATAGATGTAGATGATCAGCAATATTTGGTTGAAGACGCGCGTAAGGTTGTGCGGTCTATTTCGCGATTAGGTATCGATACTTTTTGTGTGGGTTTAGATGCAGGTGGAGATAATTATTTGCACAAAATATTTGGCAGAAAAAATGTAGCGGTAATTGATAAACTAGAGCACTTGCCAGAAAAGTTACCTATGTTGTACCTTCGTTTAACTGCATAAATATGCAACTGAAAGAATAATAAGTTAGTAGGAGTAACAAGATGTCAGAAGATAAAATTTACCCAGTACCAGCGTCAGTTTCTTCTGCTGCACATATCGATGCAGCTAAATATGAATTGATGTATCAAGAATCAATTAATAATCCCGAAGAGTTTTGGGCAGAACAGGCAGAAGAATTTGTTAGCTGGTATAAAAAATGGGATACCGTTTTAGATTGGGATTATCACAAAGGGCATATCCGTTGGTTTGAAGGTGCAAGTCTAAATGTTTCCTATAACTGTATTGATCGACATTTAGATTCGCGTGGAGACCAAACTGCGATCATTTGGGAAGGAGATGATCCAAACGATGACAAATACATTACCTATAAAGAATTACATCAAGAAGTTTGTAAGTTGTCGAATGTTTTAAAATCTCGCGGCGTTAAAAAAGGCGATCGGGTATGTATATACATGCCGATGATTCCTGAAGCTGCTTATGCCATGTTGGCTTGTACTCGTATTGGGGCGGTACACTCAGTAGTGTTTGGTGGCTTCTCTCCAGATTCATTACGTGACCGAATATTAGATTCTGACTGTCAAACTGTTATCACCGCAGATGAAGGTGTGCGTGGTGGTAAATCAGTGCCACTAAAAGCCAATACAGATAAAGCCTTAGAAGAATGCCCGAATGTAAGTACAGTGTTGGTTGTAAAACGCACTGGTGGCAACATAGACTGGTATGACTCGCGTGATTGCTGGTATCACGAACAAACTTCTACTGCGAGTGGCGAATGTGAACCTGAAGTCATGGATGCAGAAGATCCAATGTTTATTTTGTACACCTCGGGTTCAACTGGAAAACCTAAAGGCGTGCTGCATACCACGGGTGGTTATCTTTTATATGCAGCGATTACTCATAAGTATGTGTTCGACTATCAAGATGGCGAAGTCTATTGGTGTACCGCAGATGTTGGTTGGGTAACCGGTCATACTTATATTTTGTATGGACCCCTATGTAATGGTGCGATTACGATGATGTTTGAGGGGGTGCCAAATTATCCAGACGGTAGTCGCTTTTGGCAGGTGTGTGACAAACATAATGTTGCAAGTTTTTATACCGCGCCGACTGCAATACGTGCGCTTATTAGTATGGGTAATGATTTTGTTAAAAAAACCAGTCGCAAAAGCTTACGCATTCTAGGTTCAGTAGGTGAACCCATTAACCC